>DAIQOU010000178.1:0-8686 GCA_036787725.1 Bacteroidales bacterium | reverse complement strand
AATTTAGACTCTCTTCAAATGAAACTGTTCAAGCCGATTTCTTGAGCAGTTTTTTTATATGCATAAAAGAAGGCGCCTCTATTGAGACACCTTCTGTAGTAAGACATAAAAGCGCGAAAGGCTTTTTTACCTTTCGCACTTTCGTACTTTTTAATCTTTAATCAATTTTATCACTTCTTGTTTTCCGGTTCCTCTAACCACCAATTGGTACACACCGGATGGCAATGAAATTAGGTCTAATCGAACCGATTCTGCAGCTTCGTGCATTTCCGAATAATGCAGTATACCGGAAAGATCAACGATCTCTATCCTTACCTTATCCTTCCCGTTGAAATTCAAATCGATATTTACCAGGTCTTTCACCGGATTAGGATATACTTTAATTGCCGAATTATGCGTTCCGCTTGAAATGCCCGTGGTCGATTGAACGGTCACATGCAAGGTATCCGTAAAGGAAGCTCCGTAAGGATCGGATGCACTGATCACTACATCTGCCTTTCCGTCATGCCAACCGACCAATCTCAAATTGGAGCCGTTCAGTTGAACCGCCAGTAAAGAAACATCATAATCTTCCAACTCGTATATCAACAAATCTCCATCCGGATCAACAATATAATCAGACAAAGAAATATTTTTCGGAGCATCTCCCGTATAGATAGTTATATTCGGATTCCCTTTTCTTTCCGGAGCACGGTTTATATCTCTTACGGATACATAAAATGATTTTTCGGTTTTGAATCCATGTGTATCCTCTCCTATCAATGTATATTCCCAATTTCCGGCAGCATGGTAATCGGGTGTTAACACCAACTTATACATACCCGGAGATACCAAACTCAAAGTTGCCTTAGGTTGTCCGGCGACTTCCTTCAATTTAAGTTCATACGAATCATTTTCACGGTCTTCGGTCATAACGTCAATTTCCAATCGACCTCCTTCATTCATCGAATACAAAGGCCTGCTCATATAAATATAAGGACCTTGATTAACTCCCATATGCAAATAAAAATCGTTTTTCCTTTCTATCGGATCATTGGAATCAACACTTATCCGGACATAATTCGAATTTACTTTATTAAATATATTGGACGGGTTCAACAGGACTTCCGTATTACGAACAGCCTCGGGTTGAATCGTTCCGGATCCCGGATTTAATGTAATCCAACCGGATTTTCCGTCTTTCTTTTCATCGGAATAAGCGGCCATCATAAATCCTTCATAAATATTAAAATCTACATTATAACCCATTTCGTCCTCTACCCTTACACAGAAGTAATCATCCAATTGTTCTCCCATATCATAAAAAATAAGTCCTTGCATAATGTCGACCGACTCATGAGTAAAGACAATCCAAAACGATTCTCCCGGTTGGAAATAATAAGACCGGTTCAGTTCTACTACTTCCATTTTTCCCAGCGTAAAATCGCTGTTTGCCTTTGAAATAAACAATTGAGAATGAATTTCTTCTGCAGAGAATAAATCCTTACCGGCAAATACACTCACTTGAATGGGAATATTATTCGACACATTCTTAAATTGATTTCCGACATGTGTTAAGTTAAAGCCCCCCTCCGGAACATCAAATCGAGTTGCAGCACTAAACAGAACCGAAGCATTCAACTGAAGCATCTGAGAAGATAAATTATATTTTTGATAGGACAACGAGTCCGCAAAATCATAATCCGAAGAAGCCGCATCAAAAACAGTTTTTTCTTCCGGATCAACCGATACAAAATGAATCTTTTCGGCAATCGACTCCGGACGTTTAATACTGCCGGCCTTCGCCTTTTGCGATCCCGTTCCGGTCAACTCCTCAAATACATTTTTATCCAAATATTCAATATTTAATTGATAAGTGAGGTCTGATTTACCTTTATTTTCCATTCGGAGTTCGGTCACATCCGTTTGATCGGGCATCAGTGTCACAGAATAAATATTATTCGAAAAATCGGATGTCAAATTAGCAACCGGAGGTAATAACAATCCGGCCGTAACGTGCATTTCTCCGGAGTTTCCGCTTAAATCCCCGCCATAGGTAAATACAACATTGTCTTTATAAGTTCCTTCTGTTTTCGGTGTGAATACCAACGTACCCTCTGCTTTTGTTCCCGGTTCAATTACCATCGGCAAACCGAGATCATTCAATTCAAATCCTTGCGGTAACGTTACGGAAGTTAACTCTGCTGCTTTGGTTCCTGTATTGGAGACAGAAATCGGATAAGTATAAGACTTAAACGCCTCTTCTTCCTGATATACAAACAAATTACCAAAATCAGCCGTATCATTGCTTAATACAAACTCCGGAGTTCCCAATACTTTCAAACCGAAACGAATGGAATCCGTAATTCCGGTATAATCGGCAGCCGATACCACTAGCTTTCCGACATATTCTCCATCATATATTCCGGAAGCATTTACTTCCAGCGGAATTCTGGCCGAAGCCCCCGGAGCCAACGAATATTTCTTACCGGGAGTGATCATTACTGCCGATTCATTTTTCACATAACTATTCATATAATCCACACACAGTCCATCAGTGCCGTCTGCATTTTCAATTCCGATAATAGCATTTTGGACAGCCCAAAGAGCATTTTCTACATCTTTGTATTGGAATTTAATTCTTCCATCCTTATATAAAATCATCTGGAAAGTTACCGTAGTTCCGTTTTGCCAGCTTATAAAATTTCCCGATAACATTTCATTCCACGTAAAAACTACTTTATCATCAAAATTTTCAGCAAAAATACGAGCCCTAACCAGATTGTTATCGAGACTGCTTCCCGGATAATAGGCAACAGCCAACCCTGCAATCAGATTATTAACCTGATCCTGTTTGGGAAGGACAAAAGGAGCACTCAGTCTTAATTCATCCATTTCATCTGTATTGAATCCCAATCTTCCGTGAGCACTGACTACCAATTTGGTATAGTTCTTTCCGTAATAAGGAAATTCAAAAGGTAATACATATTGCCCTGCTCCAAGGGTTGTTTCTACGTCTTCAAGCATAGTCGCATTTTCAATCGAAATCCAATCAAAAGTTACGCCGCTATTCGTATGACTATCTGTCCAATAATACCCGGATCGATCTCTTCCGTCATACAAAGCCGGTCCTTGTTGATCTTTTACCTTAATCCAATCATTATGTTGAATCAGATATTCCAAATTTCCGGCACCTGCATTTTTAATGATAAATGCAGTATCCGCCTTTTCCCCCGACCTTAAAGTATAATCTTGAGAACGAATTCCTTCAAACTCTAATTTAGAAGGTTGAATTCCTTTTCCTTTTACAACCACTTTAATCGGTTGAGCCCCTGCAACATCGGAAGTAAAAGTCAATGTTCCGCTATATTCCTGCACATTTCCGGGATTAAAAGTCACCGAATAAGCCAATGATGAAAAAGGATTTACTATCCCCGCATTCCCTTCTGGAGAAGAAACAGAAAAAGCATCCGTATCTGCCTTCACAGAAGTAATTGTAAATCTCTTTCCTCCTTGGTTAAACACAGAAATATTCGCACTTTTAGCATAACCCAATCCTATTTCTCCGAAATCCAACGTATCCAAGATTGCCATGGGTGTACTAACCGCATTTACCCGAATAGTTAAAGGCATGTCAATTGTTTCGACAACCGGGTCATTTGTATTAATAAATATATGATTTATATAAGTACTATCCAACGCTCCGAGACTGCTTTCCAGTTCTACTTTCAATTTCACTTCCTCTCCGGGAGTAATGATACCGGATGCCGGAGAAATTGTTTTCACGAAATTGGGAGTAGGAGGCAAAATACGTACTGCCAATTGTTCTCCGGGAACAAGAAAGTTCTCATCCCAAAGGGAAATATTGGCGCCATCCGTACCATCGATATTCTCAAATCCGGCTACGATCTCCGACATTAATTTAAGATTATCTTCCGATTCTTCAAAGTTATTATAATAAAATTCGATAATACCGTTATGATGAAGCACGACTTGTACATCTACCGTTCCCGATCCGGGTAATTTACCAAACCAAGAAGAAGATTCGGCTATACCCACATGCTTATATTCAATCACTGTATATCCGGAAGCCTTTTTATACAATACTTTTCCTCCTACCAGTAACAAACTCTTAATATTAAATAAAGGAGCAAATAAATTTCCGGGCCCCTGGCTCATCGGGAAATCCACTGAAACATTCACATGATGTTTGATGGGCCCCATAGACAAAATTCCGGTAGAGAGCACACTGACATTATTATAAGTATAACCATAATAATTCATTTCAAATCCGAGATCCAGAACGGTACCCTCAGCCGGATCGGCCAATACTTCCTGCGTAACGTCTACGGCTTGATCCATATTTTCCCATCTGAATTTCGGGCCATTCATATCACGACTTGTTACAGCACGGTAACCGGTAGTCTGATCCGTTATAGAAAATACATTAGCGGATTCCAACCCGGGAATTGAATATTCCAGCTGATAGGTACCTGTATTCTTCAATGAGAATTCAGCAGTACGACTTTCTCCGGGAGCAAGCGAAAGGGAAATGGAAGACGGATTAGCAGATGCTATCGGGGGATTGGTCCCGGTTCCGGCTACCGCTACAGATTCCAAATTGGTATTGGCATCGAATTTTAACGCGGCAGAAACAGGTCCCGAAACAAGCGGAGAATAAGTTACCCGTACCAAAGCATCTTCTCCCGGCAAAACAGACAATTTATCCGGTGAGACCGAAAATGCCGGATCGGATGCATAAATCTTATCGATAACCAAGGTACCTTTTCCCGAATTAAAGATCGGAATATCCCGCGTTGCGGTTTTACCTACAATAGTAATTCCAAATTCCACGTCTTCCGGAGAATTGAAAATCGGAGCATGTCCTGCTACTGTCAATTTTACAGGAACTGTTACTAACGGGTGAACCGGATCATCTGTTTGTATTTTTACATAAGAAATATAATCGCCATTCACCAGATCTTTCGCATTCCCCGTAATGGTTATATTTTCGGAAGAAGATCCGTAAATATATCCCGTTTGAGGAGTAAATGTCAAATATTCCGGCAATTCTTCAATTTCACTTTGAGGAAAAATCCGATAAGCAACAATAGGGGGCAAATCAAATCCGGCTTCATTTACATCCGACCATGTTTTCCCTCTATCACTACTCATCAAGCAGGGATTCTTTAACTCCGAAACCTCGGTATTAATTCCCATCGGATACTTATATTGAGCGGGAAATTCGAAGACTACCCAGAAACGATCTCCTTTTTTAAACAAGATACGTTCACTCAATCTTATGTATATTTCCTGCATATACAGATTTTTAATCTCTACTCCATCATACGAAAATACCAACTCCCCTTCATTGGGAATATCTTTTCCTCCTTTGTATATTTTGAGATTAAAATTTTCTTTTGCTTCTTCACTCAATACATTTTCGGTCTTAAAAGCGACTTTAAGTCCCGACAAGTTAAAACTTTCATTTGTCACATCAAAACTCGTAGCTGCAAAAAACGGATCGGAAAGGCCATCGTCTCCCAATTCTCCCAAAATATCATACTCCGGTATGGTGTAATTCATTATCTGATCAATCGGGTTAGCCGGTATGGTTCTGGGATCTTCTCCTCCGGTGTAAAACAAGGAATACTTCAAAGCGCCTTCTGCCAAGTTTTTAATATTCAGATTTACAGAAGCTGTCGGATTGGCATTCACATCCGGAAAGTTTAAGCTTAACAAGTCTCCCGGAACCGAAATTTGCGGGTATCCGGTGGTCTTAACTTCTACAATATTGGACAAAGAAGAAAGATTGCCCCAAATATCACGGGATTTTACGGCAACATAATAAGTGGTATTCAAAGTAAGTCCCGGCAAGCGTAATGTTTCGGCAGTTCCGGCTTCCTTTGCATCGGCAAATACACCCGGAAGTTTATCAAAAGAGGCCGGGTCGATAGGTTTATCGGAATATCTCAATTCATAAGTAAATGCGCTTCCGTTATCGGAATCCGCAGGTGCTGTAAATGATAATTCTACAAAACTATGGGCCTTAGCCGATACAGACAAGTTAGTGATGGCTTGAGGAGGCACTCCTTCATCCAATTGGACGGCCTTGGATGCATTAATAATCCCCACACCCAACATTCCTGCATACTCGGGATTCAGTTCGTCCAAATCTTCACAAGATGTTTTCAATTTATTCCATAACATATCGGGTGTATATTCCGGTCCTCCGTGAAGAGACAATACCAAGGCTGCGACCCCCGAAATATGGGGACAAGCCATGGAGGTACCCGGCATACCGGCATACGATTTTCCGATATAAGTGCTGATTACGCTTTGAATTCCTTCTCCTTCTCCTCCCGGAGCTGCAATATCTACCCATTCTCCGTAATTAGAATAGCTCGCACGTTGATTGTACTGATTGGTTGCAGCCACCGCATACACATTTTCATAGCATCCCGGCCAAAAATCACCGTCTGCATTTTCATTTCCGGCAGCAAAAAAGACGATTCCGCCTTTCATTTTTGTGCCCGGCAAAGGATTACCCCGGTTATCTTTTCCTGCATTTTTGATAAAATAATCTATCGCATCCAATTCTGCTTGATTTTTTATCCCGGGAGATTTATATCCCCAACTGCATTGAGCAATTACAGCCCCATTATCGGCAGCATAGATGAATGATTCGGCAAAATCGCTTAAGCCTCCTATATCCGAAAATACCTGACAAGACATTAACCGCACGCCGGTCCCGTTTCCGTTTCCTCCGGCAATACCGCTTACCCCTATTCCATTATTATTTTCCGCACCGATGGTACCGGCCACATGCGTACCATGAAAATGACCTTTGATAGTAGCGTTGTCATTCACAAAGTTCCAACCGTAAATATCTCCTGCATATCCGTTTCCGTCGTTATCAACACCCGGTTTCCCGTTTAATTCAGCTTCGTTGATCCATAAATTATTCTTCAGATCGGGATGTGTAAGTTCAATACCGCCATCGATGATGGCAACAATGACATCTTTAGAGCCCATTGTTCTTTTCCAGGCTTCAAACAAATTAATATCCGCCCCTATCCTGCCGCCGGTTTGACCGGTGTTATGATAGTGCCACTGCTGATTCAAAAAAGGATCGTTTACCGGCTCATCTGCATACAGTATCGGGATATGAATCGGTTCGGCAATTATTACATTCTCATCGGCAGATAAGGATCTAACCGCTGCCGAAGCCGGGACGCTTTCATCGATCTTCAACTCATACCATAAATCCAGTCCGGCTTCTTGATGACGAGCCCGAAATTTCGGATTATCACGAAAGACCCGTTTTAGCCGGGTAGTTTTCAACCGACTGCAAACCGCGTCAAAAGTAGAAAGGCCCGTAGAAAAAGGAGCGGCTCCGGATTTCTCGATCACCCCTCCGGTTCCCGACATAGCTTTGACTTTAACGGCAGCAGCAGGAGTCAATTTGACCCTTACAGTTCCGGGAACGGTCGATCCCGGAGGTCCCGACTGTTGTGCCATTACTAAACAAACTTGCAGCAATACAAGCGACATCAGTAAAAATTTTCTTTTCATACTTCGATAATATTATTAAATTTCGGCAATGAAAACTTAATTGCCTTTTGATTGTTTTAATGCAGGATGATCCAAGGTTATTCCGCAAATATAAAATAATACGACTATCGGAAGGTTTTAACAGGCACTACAAAAACACTACAAGCACAAACTTCATTTTCCAAATCAGACTAAACGGGTTAATTATATCAAAAAACAATCTTGATTTTCAGCTCTTTAAAAAAGGAAAGATTAAAATTCATGTTGAAGAAAAGAAATTAAGTTCTCATCCCGCTCCAATTCCATCTTTTTCCGAAGCCGGCTCCGCGCCACTTCTATACTTTTCAGAGAACGGAAGGTTATCGAAGCAATTTCTTTGGTAGTCATATTTAACCGCAAAAACGCACACATCTTTATTTCATTGGGAGTGAGGTCCGGGAAGCGTTCATTGAGTTTGCGATAAAAATCTTGGTGGACCTGTTGAAAATATATTTCAAATTCATCCCAAGCTGTTTTATCGGTATGGGACTTCATTTCCTGAATAATACGATCAATCTCCGTACCATTTTCTTTTGCGATGGATTTCTTCAGTATCAGCAATTTTTCAATAATAGAGACTATAAATTCATTCTTTTGCAATAAATAGAGCATACGAGTGGTCAATTCTTTATTCTTAAACTCCACATCTTGTTCCAATTGCTTTTTAGCCAATAAAAGGTTTTGTTTTTCAAGATTCAAATTATTGCTTTTCAATGATAATCGGTCCTGCTGCAATTTTCCTTGTTTTGTTTTGATACGTTGATTGTGATATAAGAGGATAAATATAATGGACAAGAACAACAATACCGCCGTTAATAAAACAAATACCAACATACGTTGCTCTTTTTCCTTAAGCATCATTTCCCGGTGCATCTTATTCTCCTTTTGTTGCTTTTCATATTGGTATTGAGTATTCAGTTGGGTTACATACCGAATGCGATCATCACTCTTTATACTGTCGCTTAATTCCAAAAAGCGTTTATACATCTCGAGCGATTTCCGGTATTTACCGGTTTTTTCATAAATCCGGGATAAAAAGAAACACGATAACATTTCGGATTTAATTCCGGAAACCTGCTCATTCAATCGTACAGCTTCTTCCAGATAAAAAAGA
>DAIQOU010000177.1:0-8691 GCA_036787725.1 Bacteroidales bacterium | reverse complement strand
AAAGCCGGCTTTCAGTCGGCTTTTTTGTTTATATATAGCATCCGAAACTCATTGAAATTGAGATTTATTTGTACATTTGTCGTTCATTGACAACCCAATGTCACTCTCTTATTAAATTTACAAGTATGATTATTCAACATTTTTCAGATAACGATTTATACAAGTTCACCACCATGAACGCAATCCAAAAAAAGTTTCCGGAAGCAGAAGTGGTGTATAGATTTGTCAATCGTGGAAATACACTATTTCCGGAAAACTTTTCGGTGGAGTTGCGCAAAGAAGTGGAACATATGAGAGATCTGATTCTGACCGAAGAAGAAGAACGATTTATGCGGCGAAAATGCTACTATTTCGATCCCGTATTCTTTGATCTGTTAAAAGGATTCCGTTTTGACCCGGGAGAAGTTTATATAACTCAAGAAGGTGGAAAACTGGAGGTGGAAATTAAGGGATTATGGTATCGTACCGTACTTTGGGAAGTGCCGCTCATGGCCATTATTTCCGAATTATATTTCAAAATGACCGGCCGGCAGGCCCGAGAGATTGAAGAAAAAGCCATTGTAAAAGCTAAACAGTTTGCAGAAATCGAGGCTGAAATATCGGAATTCGGAACCCGAAGACGTTTTTCTTTTGAAGTTCAGGACAAAGTAATTGAAATCTTAAAAAGACATACCGGAAAATTCCTGAATGGTACCAGCAATGTGTATTTTGCCATGAAATACGATCTGACCCCCATCGGAACTCATCCGCACGAATGGTTTATGTATCATGGGGCACAGTTTGGTTACAGGGCAGCCAACGATTTAAGCTTGGCACACTGGGTAGAGGTTTATCACGGATACCTGGGCATTGCTTTGACAGATACATATACTTCGGACAATTTCTTTAAAAGCTTTAATTCCAAATATGCAAAATTATTTGACGGCCTCCGATGGGATAGCGGTGATCCGTTCGAATTTACAGATAAAGCCTTAAAACATTACCGGGAGAACAGAATCGATCCCGGAATTAAAACCATCGTCTATAGCGATTCTTTAGATTTGGAAGAAATTAAAGCAATAAAAAAATATGTTGCAGGACGTATTCACGATGTTTACGGAATCGGTACTTATTTGACCAATGATGTAGGAGTCAAGCCATTAAATATGGTTATTAAACTATTTGAATGTAAAGCGAAAAAACACTCCGAATGCCTGCCGGTAGTGAAACTTTCCGATGCGGAAGGAAAACATACCGGAGATCCGGAAGAAATCGCATTATGTTTGGGATTATTAAGAATCAAATAAAAAATAAATCGATAATCATAATATGCAAAAACCGACCATCCCGAAAGGAACCCGGGACTTTACTCCCGATGAAATGATAAAACGTAATTATATTTTTGACACCATTCGTAACGTATATCATTTATATGGTTTTAAGCAAATAGAAACACCGGCCATAGAAAATTTATCCACGCTGATGGGTAAATATGGAGAAGAAGGGGATAAGTTATTGTTTAAGATATTGAATTCCGGAGATTTTCTTAAAAAAGCATCCGAAGATCTTTTAACGGAACGTAACAGTCTGAAATTAACCTCCGAAATAAGTGAAAAAGGGTTGCGTTATGACCTCACAGTTCCTTTTGCCCGTTTCGTTGTCATGCATCGAAACGATCTTTCTTTTCCCTTTAAACGATATCAAATTCAACCGGTATGGAGAGCGGATAAACCTCAGAAAGGGCGTTACCGGGAATTTTACCAATGCGATGCGGATGTAATAGGTTCCAATTCTTTATTGAATGAAGTCGAACTCATTCAGATTATGGATGAAGTATATCGCCGTTTTAACATCCGTGTAGCCATCAAAATGAATAACCGGAAAATATTAACGGGGATTGCCGAAATTATAGGAGAACCGGAAAAGATTACCGATATTACGGTTGCGATCGACAAATTTGATAAAATCGGGCCGGAAAAAGTAAACGAAGAGTTACTTTCGAAAAATATCGGTAGGGAAGCGGTGGACAAATTACAACCAATCATCCAGTTAAGGGGGAGTAATGACGAAAAACTAACTATATTAAGAACGACACTGGCCTCTTCGGCTATCGGGCTGCAAGGAGTAGAGGAATTGGAGTTTATTTTGAATAAAACGGGTTTATTTCACCTTAAAAACACGTTGGAAATCGATTTAACATTGGCCAGAGGATTGAATTATTATACGGGGGCAATATTCGAAGTGAAGGCACTGGATGTTGAAATCGGCAGTATTACCGGAGGAGGAAGATATGATAATCTGACCGGAGTATTCGGCCTGCCGGGTGTTTCCGGAGTGGGCATTTCCTTTGGAGCCGACCGTATTTTTGATGTATTGAATCAATTAAATTTATATCCCGAGCAATCCGAGCAACACACACAAGTGTTGTTTATTAACTTTGGCGCGGAAGAGGAAAATTACATTCTTCCCCTTTTGGCTCAACTGAGAAATAAAGGAATACGGGCAGAACTCTATCCCGAAGCTGCCAAAATAAAAAAGCAAATGACTTATGCCGACAACAATTCAATTCCGTTTACGGTATTGATCGGGGAAAATGAAATTGCCGGAAATAAGTTAACACTCAAAAACATGTTCACCGGCGAACAAAGAACAATCAACCTACACGAATTGGAAGGTGAACTTTCATTATAATTTCAAAAGACAGACAAATTGACATTCTTCGGATGTGACAAGAATAACAGATTGTCACATCCTTTTTTTTTATTTTCATATCATTTAAATGTTAATTGTTTATTCTTTTCTGCAAATTTGTCAGTTGATTACTTCCGGCACGAAGTTCGCAATGCAATTATCGAAATTATTAAACAACTTTAATTTATCATTAATAATAAAAAACAACAATTATGAACATTAAGCCATTGTCAGACAGAGTATTGGTAAAACCCGCTCCGGCAGAAGAAAAAACAGTTAGCGGTATTATTATTCCGGATTCGGCAAAAGAAAAACCTTTAAAAGGAGAAGTAATTGCAGTTGGCAACGGAACAAAGGATGAAGAAATGATTGTAAAAAAAGGAGATCAGGTTCTATACGGAAAATATGCCGGTACAGAAATTGAGCTGGAAGGTGAACAATATTTAATTATGCGCCAATCCGATATTTTGGCAATCATTTAAATAGTCATCTTTTCAATTAAAAATATTCCAGAAAGAGAAATCTTTTTTTACAAATTTAAATAATTAATAAAAATCATGGCAAAAGAAATAAAATTTGATATTGATGCTCGTGACCTCTTGAAAAAGGGAGTAGATGAATTGGCAAATGCAGTAAAAGTAACGTTAGGCCCTAAAGGACGTAATGTAATTATTGAGAAAAAATTCGGTGCTCCTCAAATCACAAAAGACGGAGTAACTGTTGCCAAAGAAGTGGAGTTGGATTGTGCGTTTCAAAATATGGGCGCTCAGTTGGTAAAGGAAGTGGCTTCCAAAACAAATGATGATGCCGGCGACGGGACAACTACCGCAACAGTACTGGCTCAATCGATCATCGGTGTCGGATTAAAAAACGTTACTGCCGGTGCTAATCCGATGGACTTAAAACGCGGAATCGATAAAGCGGTGAATACGGTAGTTACCGAACTGAAAAATCAATCTCAAGAAGTAGGAGATGACTTCGGAAAAATAGAAAATGTGGCTAAAATCTCTGCCAATGGAGACGAAACAATCGGGAAACTGATTGCAGAAGCCATGCAAAAAGTAAAAAAAGAAGGTGTAATTACTGTTGAAGAAGCCAAAGGAATCGAAACATACGTAGATGTAGTGGAAGGTATGCAATTCGACCGCGGTTATATCTCTCCGTATTTTGTAACCAATACCGAAAAAATGGAGGCTGATTTGGAAAATCCCCAAATCCTCATTTATGATAAGAAAATCTCTGTATTGAAAGATATGCTTCCTATATTGGAACAATCGGTTCAAACCGGTCGTCCGTTGCTTATCATTGCAGAAGACATCGATTCGGAAGCATTGGCAACTTTGGTTGTTAACCGTTTGCGCGGTTCCTTGAAAATTTGTGCCGTGAAAGCTCCGGGATTTGGTGATCGTCGCAAAGAAATGTTGGAAGACATTGCTATCCTTACCGGTGGAGTAGTTATTTCCGAAGAAAAAGGTCTTAAACTGGAAACGGCAACACTAGACATGCTTGGAAGAGCAGAAAAAGTTACGGTCGATAAGGATACTACCGTTATTGTAAACGGAGCCGGCGAAAAAGAAGCTATCTCTGCAAGAGTAAACCAAATCAAAGTTCAAATTGAAAATACTACTTCTGATTACGATAAAGAAAAGTTGCAAGAAAGATTGGCTAAATTGGCCGGTGGAGTAGCCGTTCTTTATGTAGGAGCTCCTTCCGAAGTGGAAATGAAAGAAAAGAAAGATCGCGTAGACGATGCATTAAGCGCTACTCGTGCCGCCATTGAAGAAGGAACCGTACCGGGAGGGGGTATTGCTTATATTCGTACTGCTGCCGCTTTGGAAAACATGAAAGGTGAAAACGAAGACGAAACAACCGGTATTGAAATCATCAAACGTGCTATTGAAGAACCATTACGTCAAATTGCAGCTAATGCAGGCAAAGAAGGGGCTGTAGTAGTACAAAAAGTGAAAGAAGGAAAAGACGACTTCGGTTATAATGCTCGTAAAGATGCGTATGAGAACTTATATGCAGCGGGAGTAATCGATCCGACTAAGGTAACTCGTGTAGCATTGGAAAATGCCGCGTCCATTGCCGGAATGTTCTTGACTACCGAATGTGTAATTGCCGAAAAGAAAGATGAAAATCCGGCTCCGGCTATGCCTCCCATGGGTGGAGGAATGGGCGGAATGATGTAATTCCAATCTTAAGGTTTTATAAATAAACGGAAAGAGTTTAATTTCTTCCTAAATTAAAAATGTTCAAGCAAAAAAGCTTGAACATTTTTTTTATATGCCATTCCGAATATTGAATCAACTTCTAAATAAGTATTTCCCAAACGAAGAGATCAATTGTTACCGGGGCTCTTATCATTCAAAGACGGCACTTTTCGCTATCTTTGCTTAATGGTTCTCGGTTTCATAAAAATTTTATGTAAGATGATAAAAAACGATTTTCCTCCGGGAAATCCGCCATTCCGTTCGTCTGATTAATAATAAAGAGTTATCGGTTCTTTTAGTTAAATTACACTTATAAAGTTATAATCTATGAAACACATCTTAGCAGTCGTTTTTTCGTTATTTATATTTTTATCTTCATTACTTGCCGAAGACATATTAAATCCTGTCCCATTTAATGAGGTGACATTAAACGATCATTTTTGGCGACCCCGCCTGGTGAAACAAAAAGAAATTCTGGTGCCATTTGCATTGGAAAAAACCAAACCGGCAGTAGAAAATCTCAAAAAAACCGCAAACTACCTGAAAGGGATTAAAGACGACCTCCCATTCACTCATCGATTTGTGTCTTCTGATTTGTATAAAGTGATGGAAGGAGCAGCCTATTTGCTAAAATTGGAACGCGATCTCGAATTGGAACAACAAATGGACAGCATTATCGATATCATCGCAGACGCTCAACAAAAAGACGGATATAACTATGAATCCCATATAACGGGAGTTTCCAAACACGACATCGGAGGAATGGGCGAAAAACCGTATTCTTGGGTCGTTCACAGCCATGAACTTTATAATATGGGACATATGTATGAAGGCGCTATTGCCTACTATCAAGCTACCGGTAAAGACAAATGGCTGAAAGTAGCCGAAGAAAATGCCCGCCACATTAACCGGGTATTTTTTGAAGGAGATCCGAATTACAATGAAGGAAAACCGGTTAATCAAGCACCGGGACATCAGGAAATAGAACTTGCATTGGTAAAACTCTATCGTATCACCGGAGATACATTATACCTTAACATGGCTAAGCGATTTATCGATATACGAGGAATAACTTACAAACCGGAGGGAACGGGTGTAATGTCTCCCGAGTATGCTCAACAACATTTACCGGTACGGGAACAAACGAAAGCCGTCGGACATGCAGTAAGAGCCACTTATCTTTATTCCGGCATGGCGGATGTCAGCGTATATACCGATGATCCCACGCTTCGTCCTGCATTAGACAGTATATGGCATAATATCGTAGATACGAGGATGCATATCACCGGCGGATTGGGAGCCGTACATGGAATTGAAGGGTTCGGACCGGAATACGATCTTCCGAATAAAGATGCATTTGATGAAACTTGCGCGGCAGTCGGAAATGTATTTTTTAATCATCGTATGTTTTTGATGGAGAAAGACGGGAAATATATGGACGTAGCAGAAGTAGCTTTATTAAACAATGTATTGGCCGGAGTTAACCTGGAAGGAAATCGTTTCTTTTACCTCAACCCCTTGGAAGCCGACGGAATCAAACCTTTTAACCATGGAAGGAAAGGACGTTCTCCTTGGTTCGGTACAGCTTGCTGCCCTTCTAATTTGGCTCGATTAATTCCTCAAGTTCCCGGGTTGATATATGCAACCGTTGAAAATGAAATCTATTGTTCGTTTTATGCCGGTTGCGAGGCTACATTAAAATTGGATAACGGCTCCGTTCACCTGCAACAAACGACAGAATACCCTTTCAGTGAAAATATTCTCTATGAAATATCTCCGGAAAAAGAGAAATTGGAGTTTACATTAAAGCTAAGAATCCCGACTTGGCTAAACAAGCGGTTTGTACCGGGAGAATTATATAATTATACAGGCCCTCAACCGGCTGCATGGAAAATAAAAGTAAACGGGAAAGAGGTAAAAGCGGATTTATCAAAAGGATTTGCCGCTATACACCGAAAATGGCAAAAAGGGGACAAGGTAGAACTTCATCTGCCCATGCCGGTACGATTTTCTACAGCTATTGAACAAGTAGAAGCCGATCGGGGAAGAATATGTATTACCCGCGGACCTTTAGTTTATTGTGCGGAAGGTACAGATAATGAAGGCATACTGCCGAATGTATTTATTACGGATACATATGCCAAAGCCCAAGTGGGGATGTATACCGATTCCTTACTTAAAGGGATTCCAAAATTGATTATTCCGGCCCGGGAAAAGTCAGCAGAAAGCAGTAAAGAAATGGCGCTGACCCTTTTACCTTATTTTGCATGGAACAACCGGGGAGACGGCTCCATGATGGTGTGGTTTCCCATATCGGAAAATGTACAACCTTATTTCGACCGACACCTGCTGACTCACGGAAAATTCAAAAAATTGGAGGCTTCTTATACGAATGGCAGTGATAATTTAGGAGCTGTCGGTGACAACTTGGTTCCCGGGAAATCCTCCGATCATCAATTTTACAGGTGGACCTCTTGGGGTGAACCGGGAAAACCGCAATGGATTATTATCTCATTAGATAAGTCGACAGATATTCAAAGTGTTGCTGTTTTTTGGTATGATGACAACGGAGGAGTCAAGACCCCACAAAGCTGGTCATTGGAATACAAAGGAGAAAATCAATGGAAAACATTTCCCTTATATGTAACGGACGCTTATAATGTATTCAAAGATCAATTTAATATGGTACATCCCGGACACCCGATAATAACCGATCAAATTCGCTTATTAATGACTCCTCAACCCGAGTCGGGAGTGGGTATTTTAGAAATAAATATTGAAGGAACAACTAATTAAATACTTTTCTTATTCGTTCGGCGACAATATCCTTTAGGGATAGTCGTCGAACGAAAGAAATATTTTTACAGTATCCGGTTATTGTATAAGTAATTCTTTCAAAGCATCTATATCCAATATCTCCCCTTTTTGTTTATCTATTTTAATAATCCGGCTATCAATCATTTCTGACAAACTTCTGGCCAACGAGGGTCGAGCTACTCCAAAATACTCGGCCAACTCGGTCCGATTCATTCCCAACGAGAATCGACTGCCTTGACTTTTCCCCAATATATAATGAGCCAACTTCCCTTTTATTGTTTTAACAGACAACAACTTAAGTCTTTCTGACAGAAAATTGGTCCGGTCCGCATTATAAGCCATATAACTGCGAAGAAAGTTCGGATTGGCAGCCAACTCCTTCATGACAGAATCCTTGGAAATAAAAATTACTTCACAATCCTGCAAGGCCGTAACATCTACCGGAAAACGATTATTTTGGGCAAACAAAAATGCCGGAGCCAACGGATTCGGAGCTCGGATAGTTTCAATGTTCAGTACAACTCCGGCTCCGGAAATCATTTCTGTTTTTACAGATCCCTTCTTCAAGATATACAAAAAGTTAACGACATCACCCTGATTCGCTATCCTCATTCCTTTTGAATAACATTTTATATTATATTCCAACGAGGAAAGGAAATCTCCCTTTTCATTGTTGGGAAGATTTTTACAAATAGGGCATAAAAATAAATCGGAGAGGTTCATAACTTTATCATTGATTGAACAAATATAATAATTTAGTTTAATACCTCATTTTTAATTCCAATCGCTAATAAGGCATGTAGGGTATTTTCTTCCCGGTTGCTTGAATATATAATCGGATTACGTGCCGGGAAACTTCCCACAAGCAATAAATTATTTTTTTGTACACCATTATTTATTCGTCCCATGGCGTAGTACCTTTCGTCCCGTGGCGAGCGGACGAAAGGTACTACGCCACGGGACGAAAGGTTTCTCGCGAGCGGACGAATAA
>DAIQOU010000698.1:0-2428 GCA_036787725.1 Bacteroidales bacterium | reverse complement strand
CGATTAAAATAAAATGAGTTTGAAAATTATTGTATTGGCAAAACAGGTGCCGGACACCCGTAATGTCGGTAAAGATGCCATGAAAGCCGATGGAACCGTTAATCGCGGAGCATTGCCCGCGATATTTAATCCGGAAGATTTGAATGCGTTGGAACTGGCATTGCAGTTGAAAGACAAGTATCCGGGATCGACCGTTACTTTACTTACTATGGGCCCGGGACGTGCGGCAGAAATTATCCGGGAAGGGTTGTTTCGAGGAGCTGACAACGGTTATTTGTTGACTGACCGTGCTTTTGCGGGTGCGGACACATTAGCCACGAGTTATGCATTATCCATGGCTGTGCGGAAAATAGGGGAGTTTGATTTGATTCTTTCCGGCCGTCAGGCTATTGACGGAGACACGGCCCAAGTAGGACCGCAAGTAGCGGAAAAACTGGGAATCCCGCAAATTACATATGCCGAAGAAATCATCTCGGCGGATAACGGTAAGATACGTGTAAAACGCAGGTTGGAAGGTGGTGTGGAAGTAGCAGAAGGTACTTTTCCTTTGGTAGTGACCGTAAACGGGACCGCTCCGGATTGCCGGCCGCGCAATGCCAAGTTGCTTCAAAAATATAAACATGCCCGTACGATTACCGAAAAGCAAGCGGAAGCAGTTGATTATGAGGATCTGTACAGCATTCGTCCTTATTTGAACTTGGAAGAATGGAGTGTTGCCGATGTGAATGCCGATGTACAACAGTGCGGACTTTCGGGTTCTCCTACCAAAGTGAAAAAGATAGACAATGTCGTTTTTCAGGCGAAAGAGAGTAAAAAATACGATTCTTCTGATGTCGATATTGAAGAGTTGATGGTAGAACTGATTAATAACCACACAATCGGATAAAAATGAATAATTTATTTGTATATCTGGAATTAGAAGACGGACGGGTGGAAGATGTCAGCTTGGAGTTGCTTACCAAGGGTCGTTCGTTAGCGGATAAGTTAAATTGTAAACTGGAAGCCGTAGCGATCGGTTCCGGATTGGACGGGGTCGGCAAACAGGTTTTTCCTTACGGTACGGATGTATTGCATCTGTTTGATAATGAAAAATTATCTCCTTATACTTCCTTGCCTCATACTTCTATTCTTGTTAAGTTGTTTAAGGAAGAACAACCTCAAATTGCATTGATGGGAGCAACCGCCATCGGTCGGGATTTAGGTCCCCGTGTTTCTTCTGCGTTGGGTAGCGGCTTGACTGCCGATTGTACTTCTTTGGAGATCGGTGATCATGAAGAAAAGAAGGCCGGTAAAGTATATAAAGATTTATTATATCAGATTCGCCCCGCTTTCGGAGGAAATATTGTAGCTACGATTATCAATCCCGATTGTCGTCCTCAGATGGCTACCGTTCGTGAGGGTGTAATGAAGAAAGAGGTAAAAGATCCGGAATACCAAGGAGAGGTGATCGCTCATAATCCGGAAGAATATTTCTCGGATGCGGATTTGGCCATTCAGGTGATCGAACGTCATATCGAAAAGTCAAAAGTCAATATCAAAGGTTCTCCGATCATTATTGCCGGAGGATACGGGATGGGCTCGAAAGAAAACTTTCAATTGTTATATGATTTGGCCAAGACCATCGGAGGAGAAGTAGGCGCTTCCCGGGCTGCGGTAGATGCCGGCTTTGCAGACCATGAACGTCAGATCGGGCAAACGGGAGTTACCGTACGTCCCAAGTTGTATATTGCTTGCGGTATTTCCGGACAGATTCAACATATCGCGGGAATGCAGGAATCGGCCATGGTTATCTCCATTAATAACGATCCGTATGCTCCGATCAACAGTGTTGCGGATTATGTGATTAACGGCGAGGTGGAAAAGGTCATCCCCAAAATGATTAAGTATTATAAGAAAAACAGTAAGTAAGGAACATAAAGCAAGGGTATGATGAATGTAAATTTTGTGTTGGATGTCGATGATTGGGTCGCTTTTCAGGAATATTATCGAAAAAGAAGCGCTCCTTTATACAGGATCATGCCGTATCTGCTTATTGCTTCCGGTATTGTACTGGTGGTACTGAATGCCGTTTATTTTTTCTTATATAAAGAAGCTACCTTGTGGAATGGTATATCTCTGATCTTTTTGGCGGTTATTTTTTATGGTCTTTACCTGAAGAAAAAAGCCGACGGGCAGATGCGTAAAATCGCTATTGAACTGAAGGAGAAAAATCCGGA
The DNA here is from genome assembly GCA_036787725.1 of Bacteroidales bacterium. Lineage (GTDB taxonomy): Bacteria > Bacteroidota > Bacteroidia > Bacteroidales > Azobacteroidaceae > DAIQOU01. The sequence goes on along the minus strand of DAIQOU010000698.1, from coordinate 212 downwards.
TGTATTCGGACTTCGGGAAATGACTTTTACGGAAGAGGGCATGGAGATCAAAACCGAAAAAGCAAACAAGTACCTGACTTGGGAAGAAATGGAACGGTATGAAGAAAACAATGATTATTATTTTTTATACTCCGGAAAAGGAGTGGTGTATATTGTTCCGAAAAATCGTATAGATGTAACTCCCGATGAGTTCGGAGAAATGTTAAATAATT
>DAIQOU010000697.1:0-2437 GCA_036787725.1 Bacteroidales bacterium | reverse complement strand
TTATTTCCCCGAATGATTTTTTCCGGGATTATTCCGGAATTGTATGGGCTTTATTTTCCTAAAAAATACTACTTTCGTGCCTTGATTACACTGACGACTTGTAGTAATTATTATTATTAATCATGCGAATAAGATTTTTAGGAACGGGAACTTCTACGGGCAATCCGGAGATTGGATGCCAATGTGAAGTGTGTACTTCTCAAGATCCCAAAGACCGGAGATTAAGAACTTCCGCGTTGGTTGAGATAAACGGGTCCCATATATTGATTGATTGCGGTCCTGATTTCAGAGCACAGATACTGGAAGAAATAAAATTCCACGGATTCAGGAATTTGGATGGGGTTTTGATTACTCACGAGCATTACGATCATGTGGGAGGATTGGATGATTTGCGTTCTTTTTGTAAAGAGGGTCCGGTAAACGTGTATGCGGAAAGTTATGTGGCCGATGCCATACGACAGCGAATTCCCTATGTATTTACGGATAATAAATATCCCGGTGTTCCCAACCTGATGTTGCATAAAATCGAAAATAAACCTTTTTTCATTAATGGAATAGAGGTATGCCCGATTCGGGTGTTGCATGGTCGACTGCCAATCTTGGGTTATCGTATTGAAAATATGGCTTATTTGACGGATTTGAAATTTATACCTGAAGAAGAGTTTGAAAAATTGGAGGGGTTAGACGTTTTGATAATCAATGCTTTGAGAGAAGAAGAACATATATCTCATGAAACTGTAGCAGACGCGTTAATTCATATTGAAAAAATTAAACCCGAGAGTGCTTATTTGATTCATATGAGTCATCATTTTGGGCTCCATGAGGCGATGCGGAAAAATATGCCTCCCGGAGTTATCATTTCTTATGACGGCTTGGAAATATTTTGTTGACTTGGTTGGATGATTATGTCAAAGTAGAGGGTTTGATCATTCCGATACAGTTGAAGCAGTGTTTCGTATCTTTTTTCTCGAATTACTCGGAAAATCACGTTTTTTTCTTTTATGTTGTCGTTTAATATTTCAATCCCGGAATTTCTATGGTAAGTATCTGAGGAAAGGATGTATTGTTTTATATGGTCGGCTTCCTTTCCGACCAATAAGAATCCTTTATATAGTGTGAAAGGATAGGAACCGATCATACAGTCGGTTTCAAAAAGCTTATCAATACCCCAACCGGAGATGTTCCCGTAATATAAGGGATATTTTTTTCCGAAAGGAAGTTGAATAAAAGAAACCGAATGAATATCGGTGATCTTTTTTAATCGTTGTTTACTTATCGTTTTGTTGATTTGAATATAAACTATTTTACCCTTCTCAGATGTATGATGGGGACTGGGAAATTCGATAACACCGATTTCCCCGGCGACTGCATCGGAGAGTAAGGGGCTAAAAGCGAATTCTTTCAAAAAAGAAGTATCCGGATTTAAATGGGTAAACGTAGCGAAACCGTCCGGGATCATTTCTTTGGAAATTATTTTTTCGCTTTCTTTACGAAGGGCTCTGCTGTAAATACAAGTGGTATCTTCGTCTAAGATAATCCCATTTAAATGCCATTCACCTTCTTTTATTTCTATATCACAAGCAAACCATTCTTGAATCGGAAGGAGGGAAGTGTTTTTTAATTGACTTTTTCGAATAAAAAAATTCATGGTTGCTTGCGGGTCAATTGATGTTATATACGCGCTTAAAATAGGATCGGAATATAGGTTTTCATGGGAATCAAACATATCCAATGCTTTTTCCAATAGTTTTTTACTGTAACTCCCGATAAATATTCCTTTATGGTAAGCATAACAAAAGAAATCATTGTCTTTTCCGGAAAAGATTCGGATTTCTATTTCTTTATATTTTTCCTTTTTGGGAGGAAAAGAAGAGTAAGCATGTCGGAATATGTAATCGATTGTTTGTAAGTATTCTTCGCTGTCGGGTTTAATGTAAATTAATGCTTCTTCCGGATGCAGACTCAAGAGTATTCCTTTTTCAAAAAAGGGAAGTAAATTTGTAATTTTGGAATGTTGAAGATAGCCGGAAAAGAATAGCTTAAAAATAGGATTGGCCGGTAGTACGAAACGAGAATCCGGAATATAAAGAATCCCTTGAACATTTCCGGGAATCAAGGTAAAAGGGTCTGTTTCGTAGGCCTCTTTTTCTGATTTTAATCGAAAGAATGCATGTATTCCTGCAACAAGGACTAACACCGCCAATAAATACAAGAATCCCGTCTTAATCTTTTTCATCGTTTTGAATTATTGGACCATTGCCACATGCAAATATACATTATAATATCGGCATACAATAATGAGCACGCTCATTATCTTATTGTCTTGTAACAAGATTAACTTCCTTCTACCAATTGTTGCATTTGTTTTTCCATTTCCGGAGGAATGACGGGAGATAATTGCCGGGTAGCGTAATTGTACTTCATAATCTTTCGTAGG
>DAIQOU010000176.1:0-8823 GCA_036787725.1 Bacteroidales bacterium | reverse complement strand
ATAAAACCAATGCCGCAATGACAATTGCTCCAATCACAAAGAACCAAGCATAAAACTGAACTTGTCCCGATTGTAAGCCTTTAATGGAAGACGAAACTTTTTGAGTCGTCCAAGCCAAACCATTCATGAATCCGTCTACACAATGACGGTCAAACCACGCAATCGGAATACAGATCCACTTGAAGATGATACTTTTGGTAACGAACATCCAAATTTCGTCTATATAGAACTTATTCAAGGTTGCTTTATACAATCCTCCCAAGGAATGAGCAATTTTGGCGGGTTTATCGCTGCCTTTTGCATACAACACAAATGCAACCGCAATTCCTATAACTGCAACCACAATACTTGAAGTGGCAACAACCGGATCGATGTGCATGGTAAATCCCAAGTTATCCGTACTGATGAATTTCGAAAAAGGAATGAATCCGGTTACCACTGAAAATACAGCCAATATAATCAACGGCAAGGCCATGGTCATGGGGGATTCATGCGGCTTATGATGTTCCGAATATTCTTTTTTCTTTCCCCAGAAGATATTGAAGTAAAGGCGGAACATATAAAAAGCAGTTAACCCGGCAACCAACCAAAGCGTAACAAACAATACTTTGTCGTGGTGGAAAGCGGCAGCTAAGATCTCATCTTTACTGAAAAATCCGGAAAAAGGAGGGATACCGGCAATGGCCAGACAGGCAATTATAAATGTAATGCTCGTAATCGGCATGTATTTATGAAGCCGTCCCATATCTTTCATCTCGTTGCTGTGAACGGCATGTATTACCGAACCTGCGCCCAAGAATAATAAGGCTTTAAAGAAGGCGTGAGTAAACAAATGGAACATAGAAGCCATATAGCCCAACCCATCGTGATCCCCATAGCCCGAAACGCCTAAGGACACCATCATATAGGCGATCTGAGAAATGGTGGAAAAGGCCAATACCCGTTTAATGTCTGTTTGAGTGATGGCAATAACGGCTGCAAATAAAGCCGTAAATGCACCGACATACCCGATCATATGCAGCACATCGGGAGCTGCAAAGAAGTAAACCGGAAACAAGCGAGCCACTAAATATACACCGGCTACTACCATGGTCGCAGCATGGATTAATGCCGAGACCGGAGTGGGACCTTCCATGGCATCCGGCAACCAAATGTGTAACGGAAACATTGCAGACTTCCCGGCGCCTCCCATAAATATAAGCGCCATAGCCCAAGAAGCTATAGACAATCCCATAAAGGACAATCCGGCTGTCGAGTTAATGACCAGACTTGCTTTATCGGCCGTAAGAATTCCAAAATCAAATGTTCCGGTATAATAAGATAAGAGTAATATTCCCAGTAAAAATCCCAAATCCGCAAAGCGGGTTACAATAAATGCTTTCTTCGAAGCTGCCACTGCCGAAGGTTTGGTATAATAAAAACCGATAAGAGAATAAGAGGAAACCCCTACCAACTCCCAGAAAATATACATTTGGAAAATGTTGGTGGCAACCACCAGTCCCAACATGGAAAAACTAAACAATGAAAGGCAGGCATAGTAGCGTTGGAATCCCTTTTCTCCATGCATATATCCCAAACTGTATATATGAACCATTAAGGACACGGTAGTGATGACAACCAACATCATAACGGATATAGGATCCAACAAAATACCGAGATCGATATGCAGTTTATCCGTGAAGCGCAACCATTCAAAAGAAAAAGGTATTATTTCTTGGTAAGCGCCGTCTACTTTTCCAATTCCGAAAAAATAAGAAAAAGCTACCATATAGGACAGTACCGCAGCCAGTCCCATCCCTGCTGTTCCGATAACGCCGGCTACAGTTGGTTTCATTTTATGTCCCGTCAATCCCAATAAAAGAAAAAGAATAAACGGAGTGAGCAGTATTAATAATGAGTATTCCATAATTATTTCAATTAAGCATTAAGAACCGTACATCATTCTTAATTTTTCATTTTATTGATGTTTCTCACATTTACATTTCCGATCTTCCGGTAAATATTGATAATTATCGCCAAGGCCACAGCTGTTTCTGCTGCCGTGATGGCAATCCCGAACAGGGTAAAAAACATCCCTTCCATACTCCCGGGATATAAATAACGATTGAATACGGCAAAATTAATCTCAACGGCATTCAAAACCAATTCCAGTGAAATTAAGATGGCAAGCATGCTTTTTCTCGAAATGAATCCGTATATTCCGATAAAAAACATCAATGTACTTACCACTAAATAATGTTCCATAGGTATCATTAAAATCTCTCCTATCTTTTACGTGCAATCAATATTCCTCCAACAATACAAGCCAACAGTAAAATACTTAATATTTCAAACGGTAATAAGTATTGGTATTTTTCGGTTCCCATCAATGCGTGTCCGATAATCTTCATATTAATCTCCTGATCCCCGACCACCGTGGTATTATCTGTATAAATAAATTTATGTTTCAGTAAAGCAAAAGCGGAAATCCCGACTCCGACAACTGCGGCTAATATACCTGCGAATGTTCTTCGTTTTTCGTGCGGTTCGAATGTTTCCCCTTTGTTGTTGGTCAAAAAGATGGCGAAAATAAACAACACCATAATTCCTCCCGCATATACGGAAACCTGTACGGCCGCCAGAAAATGATAATTTAATAAAAGGTATAAACCCGCAGTGCCTATCAATACAAAAAACAAATAAACGGCTGCCCGCAATACATTTCTGGCAGTGACGGCCATCACCGACAATGCAAGAATAAAAGCGGCAAGGCTATAGAAAATGATTAAAGTGGCTGTTGATCCCATATTTTATTAATTGAGAATTGAAAAATTAGAATGACTCTTTCCCCAATTCTGTTTTCAATTTAATTCTTAAAATCCAATATTATTCTGCTTCTTTTTTCTTCTCTTTCTTCATCAAAGAAGATCCTTCCCTGTTTAATCGGTTGTACAGTTTCGGACGAGTGAATGAGGCATGTTCGAAATTCGTAGACCATTCAATTGCATTTTGAGGACAAGTCGAAACACACAAATCACAGAAAATACAACTTCCTATATCATATGTGTATACGTCTAAAGCCTTCTTTTCTTTTCCTGTTTCTTCATCCAATACTTTTTTTGTAGTGATTTGAATGGTTCCGTTCGGGCAGTTATTCATGCAAATCAAACATGCCGTACATTTATGCTGATTATTCTCGTTATGTGGCATGATTAATTCCCCGCGTAACCGTTCGGAAGGAAATACTTTTCCTCTGTTTTCCGGGTACTTTTCCGTTACTTTGGGACGAAGGAAGTTCAACATGGCAATATACAACCCCTGCATCAGGCGGTAAATACCCAGAACTATGTCTTTTATGTAATTTATAACTTTCATCACTTCAGTTTATTTTGATTTATCACATGACACAAAGCGCCATCAACAAAATATTTATCAAGCTAAGCGGCATCAATATCTTCCATTCCAAATTTAGCAACTGATCAACACGTAATCGGGGGAATGACCAACGTGCCCATAATGCCAAAAATACACAGGCAAAGGTTTTTCCGAAGAACCAAATAAAAGGAGGAATATAGTCCATTACCTGATTAAACGATTCCCAACCCGGAATATGTAAAGGCATCCATCCGCCCAAAAACATGGTGGCTGCAATAGCTGCAATGATGAACATATTCAGGTATTCCGCCAAATAGAAAAATCCGAATTGAATACCGGAGTATTCTGTATGATAACCGGCTGTCAGTTCCGATTCGGCTTCCGGTAAATCGAATGGACCGCGATTGGTTTCTGCATGTCCGGCGATCAGATAAATAACAAAAGCGATTAAAGCGGGAACATGCCCTTTGAATATAAACCACATTTCTGCTTGTTGTTGAACCACTTCCGATAATTGCATGGTACCCGATAAGACCACGATGCTTAATAAAGAAAGCCCGGCAGATAGTTCATAACTGATTAACTGAGCTCCGCTTCGCATGGCTCCGATCATGGTATATTTGTTATTACTGGACCATCCGGCCAATAATATTCCTACTACCCCAAGAGAAGAAATTGCCAGTAAATAAAAAACACCGATATTAAAATCAATAGCGTGAAGGGCCGGATCGAAAGGGATGGCTCCAAACGTACAAATAGAGGCGACAATAACTAAAAAAGAAGCGATTCGGAATAGCAAAGGATCGGCACGATTGATTTTTATGATCTCTTTTATTAAGATCTTGACCATATCGGCCACACTTTGTATCAATCCCCAAGGTCCTACACGGTCGGGACCGATGCGACATTGGAAAAAGGCACATACTTTTCTTTCCAAATAAATTAAAAGAAGAGCCAAAACGGCATAAGCAGCCAATATAACAACTCCTACTAATACAAATTCGATGAATAAAGTCACACCGGGACTTAAGTAGGTCCGAAGAAATTGGTCGATCCAGTTGGTTACTATACTAAAATCAAACATACTCTTTATGTTAACTAAGAATGAAATTGAGAAACATTCGTTAATCTATTCTTATTAAATTACCTGTCAATACATGGAATTACATAATCCAAAGAACCTCCGATCATAATCAAGTCTGCGACTTTTCCTTCAATAGCCGTTGCTTGCAACGTATTTACCAAGGTTAAACTGGGAGAACGGAATTTGATACGATAAGGATATTTGTCTCCTTTACTGTTGATGTAAACATCAAATTCTCCGCGTGCATTTTCTACCCGTTGGAAATATTCCCCCTCCGGCAAGCGAAGGATGGCTTTTGTTTTTGCGGCATAAGGTCCTTCCGGAATATTATCTATCAATTGTTCTATAATGTGAAGAGATTGTTCTATTTCATCCAATCGAGCTATATATCGATCGAATGTTAATCCTTCTTCTCTTACAATCTCTTTGAATTCAACCTGGTCGTAAACTGCATACGGATCTATTTTCCGAATATCATTATACCATCCCGAAGCCCTTCCGGTAGGTCCGGTCGCTCCTAAGGAGATAGCTCTTTCTTTACTTAAGAATCCCACTCCTTTCATCCTTCCCCGGGCAATGGGATTTCCCGTAAACAGGAGATGATGCTCTTTCAGCATTTTACGCATGTAAGGAATGAATTCTTTTACCTTTTTCTGAAAATTGGGAGAGATATCTTTAGCTACTCCGCCGATAACGCCGTAGTTTACCATCAAACGTCCCCCGGCTGTTTCTTCAAAAATAGACATGATTTTTTCCCGGTCCCGCATTCCGTATACAAAAGTAGTAATGGAGCCCATATCCATTGCCATACAGCCCCATCCCAATAAGTGGGACGCGATTCGGGTTAATTCGTCAATGATGGTACGGATATAATGAGCACGTTCGGGAACTTCTATGTCCATTGCTTTTTCGCAACAAAGGCATAATCCGTGTCGATTAATGGTTCCTGAAAGATAATCCAGTCGTTCGGTCAAATGCAAAATTTGAGGATAAGTATAGGACTCCGACATTTTTTCGACTCCTCTGTGAATGTATCCCAAATTCGGATCTATTTTTTTAACGATTTCTCCGTCGAGCGATACCCGCAAATGAAGCACTCCGTGGGTAGACGGGTGTTGAGGTCCGAAGTTGACTATATATTCGTCTTTGTCGAAGACGTTATATTTCCTTTCTACCGGTTCGCCGGCTTTCAATTCAATGGTCGGAACCGTTTCCATTTGTTCAATGGTTTCGTTTTCGGCAGGAATCGGATTTAACTCCGGATTTGTGTCGTAATCCTTTCGTAATGGGTGCCCGTTCCAGTCCTTTCGAAGGAAAAGGCGTCGCATATCGGGATTATTGATGAATTTTATCCCGAAAAAATCGTATACTTCCCGCTCATATAATCCGGCGGACTCCCAAATGTCATGAACCGAATCCAACAGTGGATTTTCACGCTCGGGTGTACTTGTTTTCAGAGCAATTAATTGCTTGGGATTTTGTGTTGAGTTCAACCAATAAATAACCCCCAAACTATCCCCGTAATCCATCCCCACGATGTCTATTAAGAAATCAAAAGCATGATCGGGATCGGACTGAAGCGTGCGGGCTGTTTCATATAAATTCTCTTTCGGTACTGTAACCGTCAGTATTTTATCGGTCTCCTCAATAGTAGCAAAATCAAGAGCTGAGAGTTTATTTTTAATTATTTCCATTCTCCGCCTCCTCTTTTTTCTGTTCGGATTCTATATACTTGCTCATATCCGGTTGTTCCGGTAATTTAAAAAAGTTTTGTACTTTGATTTTCCGCGCCAATTGCATCATTCCGTAAATCATTGCATCCGGTCGAGGCGGGCAGCCCGGAATGTAAACGTCAACGGGAATAATTTCATCTACTCCCATTACGGTATGATAGGACTTTTTGAAAGGGCCTCCTCCGATAGCACAACTGCCGAAAGCCATTACATATTTCGGTTCGGCCATCTGGTCATACAGCCGTTTCAAAACCGGCGCCATTTTATGTACGATGGTTCCGCAAACAAACACCACATCCGCTTGCCGGGGACTGTTACGAGTAACCTCCCATCCGAAACGGGCAAAATCATATCGAGCCGCACCCAAACACATGAACTCGATCCCGCAACAACTGGTCGCAAAGGTCAGTGGCCAAACAGAGTTAGACCTTCCCCAATTGATTAAGTCGTTTATCTTACCGACAAAAATGTTTACTCCGTTTTTACGAAGTTCGTCCACGTATGATTCGAGGTATTCGTTTTCTTTGAAGTCCTCATACTTCATGTTGCGGATATAAATATCTTTTACTTCCATTCCAAAGCTCCTTTCTTCCATGCATATGCCAATCCGAGTACCAATACAAACAAAAAGAATGATACACAAACCAATCCTTGCGGACCTAAATCCCTCATAATAACAGCCCAAGGAAATAAAAGGACGGTTTCGACATCAAACATCAGATATAAGATGGCAAATAAATAATAACCCACTTTAAATTGGATCCATGAAGTTCCACGGGTAGGAATTCCGCACTCATACGGTTCTCCTTTCAAAGGATTTTGAGATCTCGGTGCCAATAACTTTGCAATCAGCAAAGCTGCCACCACCATAAAAACTGCTGTAATAAGAACTACCAGAAATAAAGCCGAATTACTCATGGGAGTATTGTGTTTTTACTAAATTAAAGAAAATGAGCCTTTTAGAATTGCTAAAAACAAGGCCATGCTTTTCAAAGCGCAAAAGTAAAAACAAATTGCGGGGATACAAAAGAAAAAATGATTTATTTTGATTCTTTTTTGAGAAGGAGTATAAGGGGAATAGTATAATACAATAACACTAATAGTTATGGTTCATTAAGGTTTCGGACTTCCATGATAAATAAAAAATCTTGGAATAAATGGTTTTTGTTGTCCAATGAAAAAGGTAAAGAACTTAGAAAAATGCTCGTATCATTCGAATATTTACTAATTTTGGTGCGGGTATTTTAATAATTTCTTCGAAGTTTTATTTTTTCATAATAGAAAAATGATGAATATAAGACAATAAATAGATAAAGAGTTAAAAATTGGGAAAGAGAATTTACTTAGTATAAGTAACGAATATTGGATCATGAATGAAATAAAAGAGAAGAAACGTGCAGAAAGAAATAGAACGTTAAAGGTAACAGATTTAGAACGAGAGAAGTATGTCGAAAATTTAATTCAACCCAAAAACAACGAAATATTTGCTCTTGACCAAGTTATTAATAGAACTATCAATGGAGATTTATTTAATGTGTTAGAATCATTACCTGAAGGATTTGCAGATCTTATCATAATAGACCCTCCTTATAATCTAGATAAAAATTTTCATGGATTCAAGTTTAAGTCGTCTGATAATGAAAATTATATTAATTATCTTCGTACTTGGTTTCCTAAAGTAGTTTCCTTGTTAAAAGAAAATGGTTCTTTATATTTATGTGGAGATTGGAAGTGTACATCTGCGCTTCATCAGGTAATGGAAGAGAATTTAGTCGTGTTGAATAGAATTACTTGGCAAAGAGAAAAAGGAAGAGGAGCCTTGCATAACTGGAAAAATGGGATGGAAGATATTTGGTTTGGAGTCAAAGACAAAAATAATTATTTCTTTGATGTCGAAGCTGTCAAGATAAAAAGAAAAGTTCTTGCTCCATATAAAGAAAATGGTAAGCCGAAGGATTGGGAAGAAACGGAAAATGGCAATTTCAGATTAACTTACCCTTCTAATTTTTGGGATGATATCAGTATCCCTTATTGGTCAATGCCGGAAAATACGGATCATCCTACACAAAAACCCGAAAAATTGATCGCCAAATTAATTCTTGCTTCTTGCCCTTCCGGAGGGATCGTATTTGATCCGTTTTTAGGTTCAGGAACAACTTCTGTTGTCGCTAAGAAGTTGAACCGGAAATATATTGGTATTGAAATGAATCGAGAGTATTGTATATGGGCTGAAAAACGACTTGCAAATGCTGAAATTGAAAATTCTATACAAGGTTATGTAAATGGCGTCTTTTGGGAACGTAATACCTTGAATTTACGACAGAAGATAGAAAAGGAAAATTAAGAAAAAAGAATTAGATACAATGGTAGGTCGGTATCAAAATGAAATTCTTATAGTAAGTCATATTGAAAATGTTAATATCAGAGGTTGAATAATTGAATATCTTATTTCCGGTGATGATGAAGAATTAAAATCCCAATATGTAAAAGGCATAACAGGCAGATATAATAAATTTCGGCATTTAGCACTGGAAATGCATTAGGCAATTATATTAAATGGGACTATCCATAATTTTGTGTAAACTATAAAACTTACAGGTGATGAGGATGTCCCGAAATAGAAATTAAGTTTCTGAGAATTGAATATTTGGA
>DAIQOU010000175.1:0-8864 GCA_036787725.1 Bacteroidales bacterium | reverse complement strand
TATTATGATAAATGTTACATTTTTCAGATAGTTTATTTATTTTATTAAAGATTTAGGCATAAGAATAGAACCTTATTATTAATGATCTGATAAATTTGGTATTATTTATTGTGTCTTGTAATAATAACCTAAAAAATGATTTGTTATGGATACGTTGCAATTTAAAAGAAAGGTTTTGGGGATACAAGATAACATGTTCAATTTTGCTATGATGTTAACCTCCAACAAAGATGATGCACAAGATTTGTTACAGGATACAACATTAAAGGTGTTGGATAATCAAGACAAATATGTTGACAATGTGAATTTCAAAGGTTGGGTATTGACAATTATGCGTAATATATTCATCAATAATTACAGAAAAATTGTCCGCAGTCAAACATTCGTAGATAAAACTGAAGATCTGTATCATTTAAATCTATCCCAAGATTCCGGATTTGACTCACCGGAAGGAGCTTACACACTAAAGGAAATCAAAAAAGCAATAGACAGCTTAAACATGGAACTCAAAATGCCCTTTTCCATGTTCCTTTCAGGATATAAATATAATGAAATCGCAGAAAAGTTAGGACTGCCTCTCGGCACCGTAAAAAGCAGGATCTTCTTTGCCCGAAAAGAATTACAATCTGTATTAAAAGATTTGGCACGTTAATTCATTATATAAACTTTCAATTTACAACAAATATTACCGGAATTCTCATATATTAGTTATATTTACGAATCGATTGTAAATGTATTAATATATGAGAATTCTGTTTTCTTTTTTATTGTTTTCGGGAATAGTATTATCGGTCAATGCGCAAGAACAATCTGTTTTGGAAAATTATTTACGAAATTATCAATATCAAGAAGCATTGAAATGGATAGAAACTCAAGAACCCGATAAGAAGCTCCGATTTCAAGAAGCTCTTTGTTATAAAGCATTAAACAATTATAACAAAGCGATCGAAATACTGGTCTCCTTGTCATTTGATGACCCGGCCGATCCGGCCGTAAAAGCGGAATTGGCTCAATGTTATGAAGCAACTTCTTCCTGGAAAGCCGGAATCGATTGTTACAATGAGTTGATTGATATGGATTCCACTAATCTATACTTTAAAATCAAAAAAGCAGATCTGCTGCTTTATCAAACCGATTCTCAAAGTGCATTGCATTTGTATAATGAAATTTCGACACAACACCCGATGCCGCTCCTTTTCCGTAAAATGGGCATATGTTTGGAAAATATGAATTTACCGGACAGTGCTGCCATCTATTATAACGAAGCATGGAAAAACGATTCTACAGATGCTTTTTCTGCAACGAATCTGGTTAAACTCAAAATCAAAACAGGGCGTATACGAGAAGCCTTAGAAGCTTCCGAATTATTTATGGCAAGAGACTCCTCAAACAAGCAAATCAACGCTTTAAATGCACTCTGTTATTACAATAATAATGAATATGAAGAAGCAATAAATCGTTTTGAAAAATGTTATCGCAAAGGAGATACTTCTTTAATAGTAAACAGAAGTCTGGGTATTTCTTATTATTCGGTGGGAGATAACGAAAATACCATCCGATATTTACAAAAAGCATATTTACAAGATTCTACCAACAATAATGTATTATACTGTTTGGGAGTATCTTATAACGAGCTTTCCCGAACAAGTGAAGCTGTCGAATGCTTCAATATACTTCTTTCCCGAACAATCCCGGCCGATATAACTATTTATCTTTATTTACGAGGACTCGCCATTGCTTACGAAAAAAGTAAAAATTTTGATATGTCAATCGATTATTACCAACAAGCGCTGGAATATGCATCTCCCAATCAACAAATGGATTTATTATTTTCGATTTCTCAAATATATGATTTTGATCTGGAAAATAAATCTCAAGCATTGGTATATTATCGTAAATACCACACCGCTCTGACAAATTATTTAGAACAATTAAAAACAAAGGAAAACCCGGACAAGGAAGAAATTGATTACATATCCTCCAAAATTCAAAATTTAGAAAATTATATAGAACGACTGATTAAATTTTTAGAAGCAACCGAAAAAAAATAAACTGTTCGCTCATCACCGGAAGAAGCAATCGGATCATGTACAACAAATATAGATCATTATGACAGAAAAAGAAAAGGCTAAAAAAGGATTATTGTATAACGCCAATTACGATAAAGAGATACTGGAAGACCGGGAAAAAACAAAAGAGTTGCTTTTTGATTATAACGGATTACGTCCTTCTCAATCGGAAGAGAAAAAAATGCTACTAAAAAGATTATTGAAGAAAACAGGACAGGAATTTGTTATAGAACCTCCTTTCTTTTGCGATTACGGTTATAATATCGAAATCGGGGAAAACTTTTTCGCCAATATGAATTGCGTTATCTTGGATGGGGCGGAAGTAAAGATCGGCGATAACGTTTTTATCGCTCCGCATGTGGGCATCTATACCGCCGGGCACCCGCTGGATGCAAAAAGAAGAAATGAAGGACTTGAATATGCTTATCCCGTTTCCATCGGAAATAACGTTTGGATCGGAGGAGGTGTAACTATTTTACCCGGAGTCTCCATCGGCGATAATTCGGTTATCGGAGCCGGCAGCGTAGTGACTAAAGATATTCCGGCAAATGTATTGGCCGTAGGAAATCCTTGCCGTGTAGTTAAATCTATTGAAGAATAATCCGGTTTCCCAACCGTTTTTCAATTCCAATCCAATTTTCGGTTTCACGCGGAATTTGGGAAGGATGTTGTACATTGAAAGACTTACCTTCCGATTCTTAAAAAAGGAACTTCTCATTTCTTAGAAAACAGGATTATCCTTTTCAATAAGGGTAATCGAACGTGCTTAATGTGAATTTTATCCTCTCAATACAAGTAATGGAGTATCGGAATGAAACAACATTTTTCGCGAGATGCTGGGTCGAAACATCCTGGAAAAAATATTTCGTTTGCTGGTGGTTAATGCAAGCATTTCAATATTGTCATTCTTAATATATTCATCCAAACTCCTCAACATATCATTCGTATCAATCAGTTGATAATTCAAATTGAGATTCGGATACTGTTTTTCAAAATAAGTTTTAATTCCTTCCAACTTAATCTCATCCCATTGATCTCCTTTCTTCACAGAAATATGGGTAAGTATAATTTTTATATTCTTCTCAAACGGTTGTAACAGTTTAACCATTAAATCAAAGGAAATAAGATCCCGTTGACTGAAATTGGTAAGAAAAGCGATGCGACCCACTTCTTTGAAATCTCCGAAAGCAATATTTTCCGGAATGGTAATCAGTGGAATACGAGACATTTCTATAACTTCAGCCGTCACACTGCCAATCAGATCCGCATCTTTCTGGTCTTTACCTCTCGTTCCCATAATGATCAATGCCGGATTGTATTCTTTACTGAACGAAACAATTTCTTCTTCCGGAAGCCCTTCCCGTAATACATATGAATAATTAATCGAAGGAAATTCTCCGTCTGCTACTTTTTGATCAATAATACTGCAAAGCTTTTGAATATTTTCCCTTACTTTTTCAATTACATTTTGAAACTCTTTCCCTTCCTTCCCCTGATAAAAAACATCAGCCATAGGTAATGAAGTCGGGTAATAAGGATTAAAATATACATGCAATATTTTCACTTTTGCATTTATCTCCCGTGCAAGATTAAAAGCAATCCGGCAAGCTTTCATAGAATAATCGGAAAAATCTACGGGTATAAGAATTCGCTTTCGCCCGTCTTCCGTCCGCACGATCTCCGACTCATCTTCTTTAAAAAGATGACGGTTCTCGACTACATTCAGTGCTTTGGGAAGATCCGATTCTTTTATCCGGATACGGACCCCGGGAGATACTCCGGGATTGTCAAGGTTTACATTATTAATAAAAACTTCAATATTTTCATTTTCCAATGTAGTTTTTAATATTTGAGCTTTCTCATTGGTGTGGATGGCGAGTGTTACGAGTTTGTCTTCCATAACTTAAATATTTAGATAAACGTTATTTGCCGGTAATAATTCAATCCGGACTTTTGTCCGGATTGAATTGATGTTATCATAATAAACCGTTTTTGCGGTATAAAGTTCTGAAAAAATATTGTCCGCTCAAATATACAAAGATTATTCGATTCCTCCTCCCAATGCTCTGTAAAGATTTACACTGTATTGAAGTTGCTCCAACTTATCGGAAACTTGAGATAATTGTGCTTGCAATAAGTTTTGTTCTGCGTTCAGCACTTCCGTATAATTAGCTTCTCCCGCTTTTAACAAAGCTTGTGTGTAATCGACCGATTTCAATAAAGCTTCTACTTGTTTATCTCTTATTTCATTCTTACTTAACGAAGATTGATAAGCAAACAAAATATCCGACACTTCCTTTCCGGCCGAAAGGACTGCCTTTTCAAAACCCAGCAACGCTTCTTGTTGTTGAGACTTCGCTACATTCAATTGAGTAATCAATTGTTTTTTGGCAAAGATCGGTTGAGCCAAACTCCCGACAATATTAGCGATCAGATTCTCGGGCTTGAAAAAACCGGACAATGTATTGCTGCTATATCCGATCATGCTGGCCCCATTGTTCGAACCTAAGGAGATGGTGGGATAAAAAGAAGCTTGAGCTGCATTGGTCAATTCAAATGCACTTCTGAAGTTCAATTCGGCCTGCCGAACATCCGGACGATTAGCCAACATTTGTACCGGCAATCCGACATTCAGCTCTTCGGGAACCGTTTGTTCCGCAATGGCAGCTCGATTCACCGAGCCGGGCTTTCTTCCCAATAGCAAGCAAATGGAATTTTCCAACTGTTGTATCTGACTTTTAATATTCGGCACACTCACTTGAGTACTGTATAATAGCGCTTTACTTTGTTCTACAGCAGCAGCGGTCAGCATACCCGACTCCATCAGGGCCTGTATGGTTTCCGTACTTTCGACCAACAATCCGATCATCTCTTCCGTTACCCTCAATTGCTCATCCAGCGACATTAAAGAGTAATAAGATGTTGCAATATTGGCTATCAACGAAGTTTGGATCACATTGCGATATTCCTGAGACATTAAAAACTGAGCATATTTCGCGCGAGATTGGCGATTCAGTTTTCCCCACACATCCAATTCCCAAGAAACGGCAGCAGCCAAAGAAAATGAATTGCTATGTTGTCCCAATACATCTTTTTCTCCGGTAGATTTCACACTATACCTGGATTGTGTCGCATTTCCGACCAAAGTAACACTCGGGAAATAAGCGGCACGAGCCATCCCCAATGCAGCTTCCGCTTGCTCTACACGTGTAACGGCCATCCGAAGATCATAATTATTGGACAATCCTTCGAATATTAATCCTTGAAGAATCGGATCCTTAAAATATTCTCTCCACGGAATGGAGGCTATCGTAGTCGTATCTTCCGGATTTTCGGTTCTGAATAACTCCGAAGAATCGATCTCCGGAGTTTTGTATTTATTTACAATTTGGCAGGAGTGGAGTCCGATCAGGCATGCAGACCCGATCAATACTATTCCCATTATTTGTTTTCTATTCATATCGTTCATTTATTTTGAGCTGTTTATATACTCATCATTGGAGTTAATATATCCCGATTTACTGAATTTATCCTGAAGTGTCTGGAATATAATATATAAAGAAGGTATTACCAATACTCCGATCAACGTTCCGATAAGCATCCCTCCAACCGCGCTGATACCAATGGATTTATTCCCGACTGCTCCCGCCCCGGAAGCTAAAGCCAAAGGCAACAATCCGACAATAAATGCAAAGGAAGTCATCAATATGGGACGTAACCGTGCTACTGCCCCATTGACGGCTGCTTCCACGACACTCATTCCTTGTTTTCTTCGCTGAATAGCGTACTCTACAATCAAAATGGCATTCTTGGCCAACAATCCGATAAGCATAATAAGGGAGATCTGAACATAAATATTATTCACAATACCCCGACTCAATCCGAAGATGAAGATAAAGATGAATACTCCTGCCAATCCGACGGGCAAAGAAAATATAACCGACAAAGGAAGAATATAACTTTCATACAACGCAGCCAGTAACAGGTAAACGAAAATGATACACAACAGAAAGATCATTACAGTTTGGTTTCCGCTGCCGGATTCTTCACGAGTCATTCCCGAATAATCATATCCATATCCTGCCGGCAATGTTTCCTTACCCACTTCTTCTACAATATTAAGTACGTCACCGGTACTGTATCCTTTGAAGAAGTTTGGAATAATGGTAACACTCATAGACGAATACAGATTAAAACGAGTCAGCGATTGAGGAGCCGTTATATCCGTGATCGTAATAAATTCTGTAATGGGAGCCATTTCGCCGGAAGCCGTTTGAATAAACAGTCCGTCCAAATCTTCCAACTGAGCCCTGTATTCGGGAGCTGCCTGTACCATTACTCGGAATTGCTTCCCGTATATATTAAAGTTAGAAACATACATACTGCCAATATACGCTTGCAACGTAGTCATCACCTGTCCCAAGGTCAAACCGGCATCTTTTATTTTAGCTACATTCGCTTCAATTTGTTTTTGGGGAAAATCGGCACCAAAAGTAGTCATTGCCATCATTACCTCATCACGTTCCCTCATTTTAGCCAAGAAATTATTAGTAATATCAAAAAATTCGTTGATATCGCCACCCATTCTGTCTTGCATCTGTAATTCGACTCCGTTACTCAAACCGAAACCTTGCAGAGTAGGCGTTCCGAAAAACATAAACGTTGCATCTTTAATAGAGTCCAAACGAGCAGTCATAATATTGGCCACCTCATTGGTCGTGATTTTTCGTTCATTCCAAGGATCCATTTTGATCATGACAGTAGCATATGAACTTCCGATCCCACTCATAAAGTTCACCCCGGTAATATTCATCACATGGTTGACATTCGGAATTTCTTCCGCAATACGAATCACTTCTTGAACTAATGAATCCGTTCTTTCCAATGAAGCTCCCGGAGGCAAAGTAATCATCCCCATTACACCTCCACTATCTTCCTGCGGTACAAACCCGGTCGGAATGATTCGCATCAATCCGAGCAAAATGGCAGAAGCAACCACCAAGATAGCTACCGTAATCCAACGATGACCTTTCTTTCCCAAAAAGAGCAAAGAAGATTTATATTTTTGAGTGGCTGCATTAAATCCGACATTAAAACAATAATAAAAGCGTTGCAAAAAGTTCTTTTTCACCGGTGTATCCTCATCGGGAGCTTTCAGGAATAAGGCACATAAAGCCGGACTCAATGTCAATGCATTTACGGCAGAAATAATAATGGAGACGGCCAATGTCAAACCGAACTGCTTGTAAAATATACCGCTTGTCCCTCCAATAAAACTAACCGGCACAAATACAGCCGACATTACCAGTGTAATGGCAACAATAGCCGGCGCTATTTCCTTCATCGCTTTGAGAGTCGCAACTTTGGGATCCTTTTCTCCCCCCTCCAACTGCGCATGCACGGCTTCCACCACCACTATCGCGTCGTCCACCACAATACCGATAGCCAGTACCAGAGCAAATAAAGTCAGCAAATTGATAGAGAATCCGAATAATTGAAGGAAAAAGAAAGTTCCTACAATAGCAACGGGTACCGCGATGGCCGGAATCAAGGTGGACCTGAAATCTTGCAAAAAGACAAATACAACCAAAAATACCAAAATGAAAGCTTCTATCAAGGTATGAATCACCTTGCTGATGGAAGCATCCAAAAACTCATTGGCATCCATCATATAAACCACTTCCAATCCGGGAGGAAATGTTTCTGCCACTTTTGCAATCTCTGCTTTTACATTGTTAATTACTTCCTGAGCATTTGAACCGGCTGTTTGGTTGATTCCAAGCATAACCGATTCCCTATTATCCAATTTGGACAGTACCGTATAATTCAAGGATCCCAATTCTACATCTGCCACATCTTTTACCCTCAATATCTGTCCGTTTTGAGAACGGATGATGATATTCTCAAACTCTTCCGCAGTCTGCAAACGACCCGTATATTTCAACGTATATTGGAAAGTTTGATTACTGTTCTGTCCCAACTCTCCGGGAGCGGCTTCGATATTTTGATCTTGCAATGCACCGATTACTTCTAATGGTGACAGATTGTAGCTGGCCATTACATCCGGTTTGAACCAAATACGCATGGAATAGTCTTTGGCTCCATATACACTGGCATCCCCTACTCCATACACACGTTTGATCGGCGGAATTAAGTTGATGTTAGCATAATTTTGAATAAATTGAGCATCATAATCCGGATTATTACTGACCATCCCGATCATTAAGATGGTACTGCTTTGTCTTTTTTGTACCGTCACCCCCACTTGGGTTACTTCCTGAGGCAAAATCGGAGTAGCTTTAGCTACCAGATTCTGTACATTCACCGCCGCAATATCCGGATTTACGCCTTGCCGAAAATAAACGGTAATATTGGCCATCCCGTTATTGGAAGCGGAAGAAGTCATATAAGTCATTCCTTCAACTCCATTGATTTCTTCTTCCAATGGAATCACGACACTCTTCATTACTACATCGGCATTAGCCCCACTATAAATCGTAGATACTTGTACAGTAGGGGGAGCAATATCCGGATATTGTTCTATCGGTAACGTAAGCAAGCCGATAATTCCCAATACCACAATGATAATGGATATTACAGTAGACAATACCGGCCTTTCTATAAATGTTTTTAGCATTGTAATTCGTTATTAAATGATCGATTTCTATAATATCTTCCAAGGGTATGAGTTAGACCATACCACATTTAAAAGTTGAAAAATCAACCGGATTTGAAAAATTAATTTGCTTTGATTTTTTTCCCGTTTTGCAATGTTGCCAATCCGTCGGTAACAAT
>DAIQOU010000696.1:0-2483 GCA_036787725.1 Bacteroidales bacterium | reverse complement strand
GGTTAAATGAAAAAAAGAAATGTTAGTATGTGGCTTCTGGCCGGAACACTTTTAGCCGGAGGCGAAATGTATGGTATGGATTTATCTTTACCCAAAGACAACACCACTGTTAATTGTAATGCAGAAACAGCCTATAAAAGCAATCGCCCGGAAGAAAGTCAACGACTATTTAAATCAAAAGCGGTAGAAAACGAAATCAATCGTATTAAGAAAATATTAAAGAACCAAAAATTGGCATGGATGTTCGAGAACTGCTTTCCCAATACATTGGACACCACCGTACATTACCGTCTTCTGAACGGAAAACCGGATACTTTCGTCTATACGGGAGATATTCATGCCATGTGGTTACGGGATTCGGGAGCTCAAGTATGGCCTTATGTACAACTTGCCAATAATGATCCCGAACTCAAGAAGATGTTGGCGGGTGTCATCAGTCGACAATTTAAATGTATTACGTTGGATCCGTATGCCAACGCATTCAATGACGGACCGGTACCGGACGGACATTGGATGAGTGATCTTACAGACATGAAACCCGAATTGCATGAACGGAAATGGGAAATTGATTCGCTTTGTTATCCTATTCGATTGGCTTATCATTACTGGAAAACCACCGGGGATGCAAGTATTTTTGATGCAGAATGGCTGCAAGCCATTCAATTGGTATTGCAAACATTCAAAGAGCAACAACGAAAAGAAGGAAAAGGTCCGTATAAATTCCAACGCAAAACGGAACGTCAACTAGATACACTTAACAACGATGGTTGGGGTAACCCGGTTAACCCTGTAGGATTGATTGTTTCTTGTTTCCGCCCTTCGGACGACGCTACCACCTTCCAATTTTTGGTTCCTTCCAATTTCTTTGCCGTTACATCTTTAAGAAAAGCGGCTGAGATATTAACTGCTGTCAACAACAAAGGCGAATTGGCTAAAGAATGTAAAGACCTGGCTCAAGAAGTAGAAACCGCATTGAATAAATACGCTACATTCAACCATCCGAAGTATGGTAAAATTTACGCTTTTGAAGTAGACGGATTTGGCAATCAATACTTTATGGATGATGCTAATGTACCCAGTTTACTGGCATTGGCTTACCTTGGAGATGTAGATGTAAAAGATCCGATTTATCAAAATACTCGTAATTATGTATGGAGCGGGGATAATCCTTATTTCTTTAAAGGAAAAGCAGGCGAAGGAATCGGAGGACCGCATATCGGATATGATATGATATGGCCCATGAGCATCATGATGAAAGCTTTTACCAGCCAAGACGATAAAGAAATACAAAGTTGCATTAAAATGCTGATGGATACAGATGCAGGAACCGGATTCATGCATGAATCTTTTCATAAAGACGATCCCGACAATTTTACCAGAGCATGGTTTGCCTGGCAAAATACTTTATTCGGAGAATTAATCCTTAAATTGGTTAATGAAGGCAAGACTGATTTATTGAATAATATTTGATTAAATCGTTTTAGAATAAAAAAAGACTTATCCCTTTATTAATTGGAGGGATAAGTCTCTTATGAATGATGCCACTCTGCTTTTTGTAACAGGATTTGGATGTATACTCCGGGAATTAAAATCGGAAAGAAAGAGGATCAACATAAATTCACTACATTTGCACTTCATAATCAATCAACCGGGATAATAAAGCTATCCGATTACGATCGACCGGTTGATAATATCTAATTTGAAACGAGCGTGTACATGAACACCGATTTTGTAAACTTAACGCCGGAAAATCTAGCCGATGAACATTTATGTTGTATTATACGCAGTAAAAAGGCCCATCCGGGTGTTGAGGCAAAGCGACAATGGCTTTCCGATCGACTAAAGGAAGGTCATGTCTTTAGAAAGCTAAATGCAAGGGCTACGGTTTTTATTGAATATGCTCCTCTCGAAACAGCCTGGGTCCCGATAACCGGTGACAACTATTATTATCTGTATTGTTTATGGGTTTTAGGCAGTCCCAAAGGAAACGGATATGGAAAATCACTGATGGAATACTGTTTGGCTGATGCCAAAGAAAAGGGCAAATCCGGCGTTTGTATGCTCGGAGCAAAAAAACAAAAAAATTGGCTTTCTAACCAATCATTTGCGAAGAAGTTCGGCTTTGAGGTTGCGGATACTACCGATTACGGATATGAGTTGCTTGCTCTTTCTTTTGACGGAACAACACCAACATTCGCACAAAATGTAAAAAAACAAGAAATTGAAAGCAAAGACCTAACTGTTTATTATGATATGCAATGTCCCTATGTTTATCAAAACATTGAGACCATAAAAGAGTATTGTGAGACGCATAAGATTCCTGTAGATTTAATTCAGGTGGATACACTGCAGAAAGCAAAGGAATTGCCTTGTGTTTTCAATAATTTTGGTGTGTTTTATAAAGGAAATTTTGAGACAGTGAATTTGTTGGATATCGCCTATTTGAAAAGAATACTCAAAAAATAACTAAACAATAATGGAAA
>DAIQOU010000002.1:0-28744 GCA_036787725.1 Bacteroidales bacterium | reverse complement strand
GAAGAGCGCAGGCTCCGTAAACAAGAACGCATTACAGTCGTCAACAATTTGCACCGCAGCCAAATGCCTGTCGAACAAATCGCTTCCATTCTAGGCATTACGGTCGAAGAAGTCGAAGCCGCATTGAAAGAGCGAGAAGGGTAATTGAATATAAATAGTTATTTTTACAAAATCAATTGATACCACAAGTGAATAAAGGATGAAACCATTAAAAACAGTTATCAATAATAAATACAGAACGATATACCCTTATTCAAACTCCCGATTTTCGCTATTCAGCCTGAAGACAGCGATAATCATTACTCTATACATTTTTATGGAATCATGTAACACAACTAAAACAACAAAAGAAATGAACAAACAAACATTTTGGGAAATCATCGACGAAGCTAAAAAAGGATCCGGAACAGACCTTGACAAACGATACCATCTGTTGGTCGCGAAGCTTAAAGACTATGAACCGGCGGATATAATAAAATTCGGGAAAATAGCCGGCGTTTATATCGGCTCTGCCGAAGAAAATTTAGCTTTATGGGGAGCCTGCAAAGCTATCGAAGGTTATGCAAGTGACGACACTTACCTTTATTTTTGCTGTTGGCTTGTCTCTCAAGGATATGAAGTTTATAAAAATGCAGTGAAAGACCCGGACTCGCTTGCCGACACCCCGGATGTCGGCCAATACCGGGAACACGGACACTGTTTTGAAATGCTGATGGGCGCTTCCTTTGAAGCTTACTCCCAAAAAACGGGCCAATCGTTGTATGACGAAATAAGCGACCCGGAAGAAGGGGAAAGATCGAATGACTTTTCACTTCCGTTGGAAGAAAAAGAAATAGCCGAATTACTTCAAGGAATTGAATTTGTCGATGATACCCCTTTCCGCGAAAGCGAAGAAATCGCCAAACAAAACATTCCTCATTACTTACCCAAATTAACGGCAAAGTTCGGATACAACCCCGAAGAAGATCTGAGAGAAATAGGAGAGTTTATGGATGATCCCGAAGCCGGATTGGATCAAATAAGAGACTTATTGGCTGCACAAGGCATCGACATAAACAGCATACCGGGACTTGCCCCCCAACCGCCACTGCCGTCTTCAGCAGAAAAATACGACAATGTTTGGAATTATAATAATGGCCTTGCTGCTGTTGAAAAAGAAGGGAAATGGGGATTCATCAACGAACAAGGCGAAGAAGTCATTCCTGTCAAATACGAAACGGTAATGTCTTTTATGGAACACCCCGGGATTAAAACAGAGGTTACGGCAGCTCAATACGGAGGAAAATACGGATACATAAACAAACAAGGGAAAGAAATCACCCCATTTAAATATGATGTGGCAAGCATGTTCACCGGAAAATATGCGTGGGTCGAAACAGCCGGTAAAAAAGGATTCGTAAATCAAGAAGGAAAAGAAATCATTCCTCTCATCTATGACGAATTATCTTTCGGAGAGACCAATATAAAAGGAAGAATAGGAACCGAATGGGAAATAATAGAGTTTCCGTAAGCCGGAACCGGTCCTGCATGCCGGATTGGAAAACGTTTAGTAAAGAATGTTATATTTGTAAAATATTGTTTTACATCCTATATACTCTATAAATGGTAAAGCTTAAGATTAATAATTTCGGTCCTGTCAAAGAGGGATATATTGAAAATGACGGATATTTGACAATTCCCGACATTACTCTTTTTATAGGGGATCAAGGAACAGGAAAAAGCTCCATCGCAAAGGTTTTGTCTACATGCAGTTGGATAGAAAAATCGTTGTTAAAAGATGATGAAATATATAATCTGGAGTTTAAAGGAATGAAAGAGTTTAACACAGGGGAGATTGGCATAAACAATTATGATTTGAAATACAGATTGGAATATCAGAACATTCAAAATTATTTCTCCCAAGACACTTTCATTGAATACGTTGGAGATTATTATATAATTAAGTATGCTAAAGGGGAAACATCATTTTGCAGTTTACATTCGCAGAAAGATATATCATACATTTTACCTCAAATAATGTATGTGCCGGCCGAACGCAATTTCATCAGTGTTGTCGAGGGTGCCAATAATGTAAAGAACTTGCCATCCCCATTATATACATTCCTGGATGAATATGAAGCCGCTATTTCCTCACTAGGCAATAAAAAGCAAAAGCTGCCATTAGGCAATTTTGAATATCAATACGATAAGGCGATTAAAGAAGGGATGATAATCGGTCCGGAAGATAATTACAAGATTAAACTGTCTGAAGCTTCAAGCGGATTACAGTCGGCGACACCGTTGTTTCTTGTTACCGATTATTTATCTAAATCGATTTCCGGAAAGTATGATACTTTAAGCAAAAAGCGATTGAGCCTTATTGATGAAATGTCTAAAGATCATATGATTGACTTAGTGAGAGAATCGGGAAAGGATGATTGGGAAGAAAAGGCAGAAATTGAAAATATCGAGGATCGCTTCAGAAATAAACGATTCCTGAATATTGTGGAAGAGATAGAACAAAACCTGTATCCGAAATCTCAACAAATGATCCTTTATGATTTGATACGTTGTGTCAACAGTTCTCCGGGAAACAAACTTATACTTACAACTCACAGTCCGTATGTTATCAATTATTTATCTTTAGCTATTAAAGCGCATGCTATCAAAATGAAGATAAAGCCGGATACTAATCGTAAGGTGACATCGGACTTACATGCTATTGTTCCGCAAGAATCAACTATATCCGGCGACAAAGTTGCTGTTTACGAATTGGGACAAGCCGGCAAAATCACCAAACTGCCCGCTTGGGGCGATGATATACCATCTGATGAAAACTCTCTTAATGAATCATTAAGAATGACCAATGACCTTTTTAATGATTTATTGGAATTGGAGGAGGAAATATGAATCCGGGCAATAAAATAGATTTCTTTGATGAAGAATACAGTCGAGAGGTTTGTTCCCGGCCGGAATTTGGAATTTGCGATGGAGATAACGAGCAAAATCAACCATCTTATCTTTCTCTTGAAGCAGAAAATAAGACGGATTGGGGAGCAGTTGTCAAAAATAAGAAGGGTAAAACTACTCATTTTCTTCCGGTTGATAATAATATTCCGATGCTAAAGTCGGATGGAAATCAAGAAAAACGATGTGACGGTATACTTTATATTCTTGAAGAGAAAGAAAAATCAATTCATTTTATAGAACTAAAGGAAAGAACCGATAAGCAAAGTAAGACTTGGAGAAAGGATGGTATAAAACAATTAATTTCGACTATCGATATTTTCAGTATGAACCATAATATACAGGATTACAAAAGAAGGAGGGCTTACGTTTGTAATAGGAAAAAGCCTGATTATGCTTATAGCAATAGAGAGGAATTAGAGAATTTTCGAAAGAAATATAATGTTTCGTTATATATACAGCCGTTTATCGATATTGAATAAATGCAAAAGCGGCATTCTGAAAGACAAATATAAAAAAGCTTATGAAACGAACTTTTATCAACCGAGATCAATTATCCGATAAATTTTGGAATGTTGAAACTTCGGGAAACACCCAACGCGTTACCTTCGGCAAGACGGGAACCAAAGGCCGCGAAACCGTTAAAGAATACGCTTCCGAACAGGAATGCATCAAGGAAACGGAGAAATTAATTGCGCAGAAACTGAAAAAAGGTTACTTCGAAATAAAAGAAGGCGAATCCATTCCCGAGAAAAGAATAATTTCGGATGCCGAAAGAGAAGAGATTTACTTTTGGGAGGCCATCGAAAAATCAAATAAACACAAAAACGCCCATTGGAGCGAATATGATATTGATGAACATTTGGAATGTTTGACCGAATACCTCTCTAAATTCGGCAAAGAACGCCTCATTCTCTTTGAAAAAGTATTGCAAGAGAAATTGAGCGCCCTTTATACGGCCGAAATCGCCGAACTCTCCATCATTCTGGAATGTGATTTCAAAGAAGAGAACGGAGTATATATTTTTGATGACTATCTTTCGGACGACGGCTTTATTTATTTCCGATGTTGGCTGTTATTAAAAGGAAAAGAGTTCTTCAACGATATTACGACAGATATTCAATCTTTTGTAAGCGGAAAATACAGTTTTAACATCGGCGACTGTTGGGCGGAAGGACTGCTCTACGTTGCGGATGACGCCTACTCGGCGAATCATGAAAACGAAGACGAGGCCGAAATCCGGGATGCTGTCAATGAATTATATCCCGACAATCATTACGACAGCCCGACCCGCCAAATGAACCGGGAACCCAAAGGAGGCGCCGATCTGCAGAAAATGTATCCCAAGCTCGTAAAAGAAATGGGAGACTTAAGAAGCGAGTAAAAAGAGTGAAACACCGAAAGCAACGAACCGGTTTACTGTTTATTCCGGTATTGTAAAGGAGTTATTCCCAATTGGTCTTTAAAGCATTTACTGAAATAGCCGGGAGAGGAAAATCCCAACAGGTAAGCAATCTCAGCCACTGTCATGTTGGGGTTTTCTTTTAACAAAACAACCGCTTTCTCCATCTTTATGTGAAGGAGGTATTCATTGGGAGGAAAACCGGTGATTTCCTTAATCCGATGAAACAATTTGGATCGGCTGATTCCCAAGGCAGCCGCCCATTGTACAGTATCAAAATCGGAATTATTCAGATTGTCCTCAATCACCTTTAATGATTCGGACATAAACTTCCGGTCGATGCTGTTGGTTGTGGGATTCAGCGTTTCAGAAGACGTTTGTCCCTTTGTAAAATACAGTATCTTTCTGTTTTTAATCAAATTATTGCATTTCAGGAGCAACAATTCCAGATCAAAAGGTTTAATAATATAATCATCCGCCCCATACTTCAGGCCTTCTATATTCTGTTCCGGCGAAGATTGGGCCGTAATTAGGACTACCGGTATATGAGCCGTTTCGGCTTGTGTCTTTAACAGTTTACAAACATTCAAACCCGACAATTTAGGAATCATTATATCGGTTAATACCAAATCCGGTCGTTCTTTTTGAGCGATGGCAAGTCCTTCTTCTCCATCCGAAGCGGTACTTACGTTATAAACGGGAAGAAAAGCTTCTTTCATCAGTTCCAATAATTCTTCGTTATCTTCTATGATCAAGACCGAAGATTTATTTTCATCATAAACAGAAGAAACCGAAAGATCTTCATCATTCTTTATTTCGGGCATCAATACCGTACTTGTAATGAACTCTGCCTCTTCTTTGTTTCTTACCTCTTTATCTTCTTCATTCAGATGTGTGTTTCCCAAAGGCAACAACAGAGTAAACGATGTACCTTTGTTCGGTTCGCTTGTTGCAAAAATAGTTCCGTGGTGTTGCTCCACAATGCTTTTACTTAATGCCAAGCCGATTCCCATTCCACTCATACGTTGAATACTTGTATTTTGTTGGGATTGATAAAAGCGTTCGAAAATATTTTCCAATTCACCTTTATTTATACCCACTCCATTGTCTTCCACCCGAATCTCTACTTTCTCTTTGTGTTTTTTAAGGTAAATCTTTATCTTTCCCTCATCCGAAGTAAACTTAAACGCATTCGACAGCAGGTTATAAATCACTTTCCGGAGTTGAGCCGGATCAAACCATACTTCTATTTTCTCATTGGAATGTTCAAACGAATAATCTATTCCGCGCAATTGAGCATATTCTTTAAAGGCATTATATATTTCAAAGATAAAAGCAGTAATATCATTCAATGAAGCTTTAAAAGGAAAAGATTTCTGTTCCAGTTTATTGAAATGCATCAGTTCGTCAATCAAATTCTGCATTTCCGAAGTGTATTTCTTTATTTTAAGAAATCGGTTTTTTACGGAACGGTTAAGATCCATATTCTTCAATGCAATATCGATCTGACTTACAATTAGAGTAAGCGGGGTTTTGAATTCATGAGATATATTGGTAAAGAAGTTCAATTTCATGTTGTTCAGTTCCTGCATTTGAATCTTTTTCCGATGCTCTATCTCCAAAGAGGCCTTCAGCAGGGTATTACTTTGCATAAAGTATAAAATGTAACCGAGCAATAACAAGCCGAGTAATCCGTAAATAATATAAGCGCCGACAGAAGCGTATACAGGAGAACTGATAGTAATATGCAATTGAGCAGTCGAATTTACATTGTCGGGCTCTCGCACGCTTAACATGTATTTCCCGGGAGGAAGTGAAGTATAACGAATGATCTTATCGGTTGTTTCGGTCCACTGTTTATCAAAATTCTCCAACTTATATTCATACACCGTCTTATGGATATTTATATAGTTGGCAGAAGAAAAAGAAATACTGAGGTTGTTTTGCCGATGACTCAACTTTATACTCTTCACATAAGCAATATCTTCTTTCAATAAGTCGGACGCGGGATCCACTCTTACCGGCTTATTGTTAATAGATAAAGAAGTGAAAAATAACGGGGATAAATCCTCAAAAGAATTCATTGCCAGGATATCTTTTTCTTTTAATATCAACATTCCGTTGATACCTCCGACATATATATTACCGGATAAAGCGGACACATACAATCCGCAACTCGCATTTACCGATTTCAACGGAAAGGCTTCTTCAAACGAAAGGTTAACCGGATCTTGTCCGCTTGCACCCATTAAAGTAATACCGTCGTTAGAAGTAAGGAGCAGCTTGTTGGAAGGAGTAAATGCCGCATTATAAAAAATAACGGACGGATTTTCATTCTTTAATACGGATACCGACCGACCGGTCTTCTTATTGTATTTTTCGAGTGTCGACTCCATAAGAAAATAAATATTTCCTTCATTATCGGAAATGATCTTTCGGGGAAATATGTTTTCAGAAGCGGTTCCGGGCCGGATCACTTCTTTTGTATCCCGGTTTATTCCAAAGGTCCCTTTTTTATCGGCAGATATCCAGATTGTTCCCTCCGGATCAACATGCAAGGTACGAATAATGCCGGTAGAATCATTATTGAATGCAGGAAATTCCTCAGATAAAGAGGTTATTTCGATTGTTTTACGATTCAATTTATAAATATCCTTTTGAGTCAGTATTAAAATAAACTCATCATCAAACGGAACAATATTAGTGATGATTCGATCCCCTTCCGATTCAAACAGAGGGCGACGCCCCACTTCCCGGAACAAACCGGAAGATCCGATCCACAGCCCTTCCGTAAAGGTACCGACATATAATCGTTGATATTCGGGATCGAACCAAATCGATTTAATCGTATTGTGAGGCAAATGTCCCGATTCCTTTCCAAACCGGGTGATGCTTCCGGTACGGGTATTCAACACATTCAATCCTCCTTCTTCTGTAGCAACGTACAAATTCTGATTTTGATCTTCGGTCATATTCCCGATGATAAGGCCCTTCAACATGGATTCATTAATATCGCTGGTACCTAAAAAAGTATATAATTCCGCTCCCGGATTGGAATAACTGACTCCTCCGTAATAACTCCCTACCCACATCGTTCCGCTTTTGTCTTTATAGATCGAATAGATCGAATTATGCCTTAAAGAATAAGGGATCAATTCACTATGTAAAAGCCGTGAAGTTTCTGTTTTTTCGGGAGAGAAGACAGTTACTCCCCGGTAGGTTCCAATCCAGATATTCCGGTTATTATCTTCCGCAATGCATCGAATGCGGTTATTATATAAAAGGCAATCCCGGCCGAGCGGCCTATCCTCCTTAAATTCCACTACTTTTTGATCCGGACGAATAATCCGAATTCCACTGTTTACGGTTCCTACCCAAAGGTTCCGATCCGAATCTTTGAAAATACATGAAATGTTTTCATCCGGCAATATACATTGAGGTATACTGCCTCGACGACCGACATACAATCCGGCATTGGTTCCCACGAAAAGAGAATCTTCCGAAACCAACACATGCCGGATCGCTTTGTTTTCGGGAAGTATCCAAAGCGTCCGGAGATTCTGAGAAGGAAGATGATACGAAAAAAATTGGTTATCTCTTGCAAAGAATAAAGTATCCCCCTCGCAAAAAATATAATCTGCCTCGATTCCCGGTTTGGAAAAGGAATGAATACGGTAATCATAAATAATAAGATCCCGTTGGGCCAATATGTACATCGTATTGTTTTCATCTCCGCAAATTTGTTTAATGTTGACATTCCTCACATTCTCTACCCGGTCTGACAATCGAAGTGTTTTGACCTCATTTCCATCATATTTATTCAACACTTCATTTCCAAACCACATATTACCCGACCGATCTTGCCATATAGATACGACGGAAGGTTGAGATAATCCGTCCGAAGCAGTCAAATGGTTGAAATATATGTCTTTTCCTTGAAGAGGAGAGAATACCTTTACAATTAATAATAAGAAAAGGAATACTTTTTTCATATTCACGGTATTGTAAAACATTCTAAAGTTAAGCAAAATTTCTAAGGTCTTCAAATCTTCGATTCCGGCAAGAACTTTCCTTATGCGAACTTTCCGGAAATCAGCCGACAGTATCGTCCCCTCCCTTGGATATAAAAAAAGTATGAAGTATCCGAAGAGGTTTTAAATAAAAAGAATATATTATTCTTTACTCATTTCAATATCGGCAGACATCAGAAAAACATTATAAGGTTTCCAAACAGACATGAGAAAATACAATTTATCTCCATCATTCTTCAGCGGATGCATATAAGCACAATAAAGTCCGGGGTATTCTTTATGAGAAGTTATTATTTTTACCTCCGACCATTCTTTCAGGTCTTTTGAGTCCCGGTATACCAATGTATGTCCTTTTTTGTTATCTTTCGGATCATAAGCATGATCCAAAAGATAAGTAATAATCCATCTTTTTTGTTTTTCAAGATACATCAACGAAGTTTCGCCCACCGGAGCATCAATTACCGGTGCAGCCGCATTTTCATCGCCTTTAATCCATTGATTATCGATACCGTTCCAATATTCATATTGATCCTGTTTCAATATATCTTTTTCTCCAAACCGAGCAAGATAAGCAGCATCTCCTCTTCCGGACCGGGTTCCTATCATATAAACATATCCGTCTCGTTTAGCATAGGCCACTTGAGAAAAATGACTGTCGGGATGAAACAATACTTCTTCTTTTCGTTCCCAAGTACGGCCATTATCTTTCGAAGCATACAAAGAAGAAAAATTAGTTAGCCACCGACCGTTTTCCGCCGCCCATTCATAAATATTCATGTAATGCACATAGTCTGTTCCGTCTGCGCGGACGGCTCCCGTAGGAATGGAAGTATTATAATTCGGATTGGCGCCGGTTTTAGCCCCGGCACATATTTCCCGTGCTTTTCCTTCCGAGTCCGTTACCATAGAACTTATAGATAAGCCATCTTCAAGAAATGTATCCACGGAAAACGCAAGGACATTGGACCTCCAATTGTCTCCATTTCCTCCGCCTTCCGGTGCAACCTTAAAACCTTCGCCATTGGTATCTCCAAAAAAGAGCCCGATCGTATCCCCTTCCATCTGCCACATAATTCCCAAATCAGTACCGTAAACATCATATTGAAGCGTATTGTTGGGCGAAGGAAAACTTTCATCAGCCAAAGGCGCTCCGGTAACACGAGCCAACAGTTGAAGATTCTTCAAACCGAGTTGACCGGTCGATTCCGGATTACCGGCACACGACATCAGAAAGAAACCGCAAATTAAAACCACCGGGAACCGGCTAAAGCAAATAAGAGTCTTTTTATTCATGATAATTATATGTTTATGAATTAAGGTATAAATCATTCATTAAAATTTACAAGGAGTGACGCCCTTTCTTAAAAAATCATTCCCAAATGGATTTCATAGGATATACTTCTAAACTTTTCACTTCGATACGAGTTCCCCAAAAGTGAAATCCTTCTTTATTTTCTTTATGAGGTTGACGCTGTAAACAATAGGAAAAGAAACCATCGTCAACGAAAACTTCAATCGATGTTTTGTCAATAATAATATCTGCCGTAATTTCAACCGATGTCATATCCAACGGAGAATAGAACATACCGTTCAATAAATTGAAATTCAAATCATAATCAATCAGACGTTGTCCATACAGATTCAAACCTGCTCCCGTTGCATGCGACAATTTAATGGTCGTTTTAATTCGGAGCGTTCCGGCATCATTATATTTTTGTAACAATTGGTTGGCTTGTTGGGCTGTAAGCGATTTTTCCGAAATGGATGCCGGTCCTTGCAATACGTCTACTTCTCTAATCGGCTTATTAAACATCCTCACACCGTTGGGAGTGGTTCGAAGAGTCAACTCGGTGGGCAGTCCCATTTGTGATTTAAATGGCATTCCGGGATTATCGATACGATCCCATCCGATCTGTATTCTCCGTCCATCCGAATCCGGGATATTGGTAAATGTCTGAGCAGCATAAATAGCACCGTTTCCAACATAATGTTTCCCCGTAACGGGAGTGAACTTCTTTCCGTCAAAATTACCTAACATATAAGTACCGGACGCCCCATACATTACCCACATCGTATTGTTCTTATTTCCGTCAACAGGCAATTCAAACAGCTCGGGACACTCCCAGAATCCGGTAATATGACTTTCGAAAGACCAGTCTTTTAAGTTTTTCGATACATATATCGAATGTCCGTCGCGTTCATTAAGCACCATGACCCAATGCTTGGAAGGATTGTACCAAAAGACTTTCGGATCACGGGTATCCTGACTGTTCCACTTTGCTTTGGAATCGATAATCGGATTTTTATCGTATTTAGTCCACGTGCGACCCTTATCAATACTGTAGGCCATGCCTTGCACCTGTTTTTCGGGGCTTGCTGCAGTAAAAAAGGCGATCATGGCCGGTGTATTTCCTTTATTATAACCGGCTGTATTATCATAATCGATCACTGCCGATCCCGAGAACATGGTTCCGAGGTGATCGGGATAAAGCGCTTCCGGGAGCTCTTCCCAATGAATAAGGTCTCTACTTACAGCATGTCCCCAATGCATATTTTCCCATTCGCGTTCATAAGGATTATGTTGATAAAACAAATGGTATTCTCCCTCGAAAAACACCAATCCGTTGGGATCATTATGCCAACCCCGACGCGGTGTAAAATGCAATTGAGGACGATTCACTTCTTTATAAAGGCTATCTGCTCCGCCTATTTTATCATCCTGATAAATTTTATTTAAGCCGTCCGGATCTCCCTCAAAATTAATCACGATCGTTTTCCCTTTATAACCGGTCATATCGCAAAATACCCAGTACTCCGGTTCGGAAGATAAACGGATCACAAATGTTCGGTCTTCTTTCCCGGCTACACTAAAAGACATTTGTTTTCTTTCGGCTTGTTGAGAAACAGGGAGATTTAAATACTGTTTATTAATTTTAATTTTCACATTCTCCGCAAACATCGTATTCATACAAAATAATGTAATGATCAGGATTTGTAAGTTCTTCATGTTGCATAAATTTAGGATTAATATATTTCTGATTCATAATAATATCTTTAACAGCAGTAAAAATAGTAAATAAATAGTTCAAACAAAATAAAACCGGAAGCCTGCCTCTTCGATTTATCTCAAACAAGGTATACCTCCCAATCATCTGCCAACCGTAATCCTATTTATATAATTTCTTACTGAAATCAATCTGTATTTAAGAAATAGGAAAATACTCATCTCTATTTTCGGAAACAATATCCCAGGGTATCAAATTAAAATAGCATCAACCTTCCAATGCTATTTCCAACGTAACGCTTTGGTTGAAAACTCCTTTGTCCGGGCAGGACAATTTTCTCCGGAATACCTAACCAAATCTCCACTCTTTCCATCATTCTTTTACCGCTTTTTTATGTAACTCGCGGTACTTGCGGGGCGTCATTCCATATCGTTGAGAGAAGATTTTGAAGAAATGTCCCCGATTATTGAATCCTGTCTTATAAATAATTTCATCTACAGAAAAATCGGTCGAAAATAACATTTTTTCTACTGTCTTGAATTTATATTCTTTAATCATATCTGCCGGTGTTTGATCCGTAATCCTTTTTAGTTTACGATAAAGGTGCCGTGTACTAATCCCCAAAGAAGCACTGATAAATTCGGCCGACAATTCCGGATTACTGATATTTTCGTCAATAATCTTCAGTATTTTATTAAAAAATATCTTTTCCTCTCTGTGCGTTACTCGTCCGTTTTCGAGATCAAAAGAACTCACGGGAGAGTTAAAGTACTCTTTCAGTTTCTCATCCCGTTGTAAAAACCGGGCTGCAATCTTTTCCAAATATTCTACATTAAACGGTTTGGTCATATAGATCTCTGCCCCGGCTTCAATCCCTTTTACCTGATCTTCGGGGCTGTTTTTGGCCGATAATAAAATAAGAGGAATATGACTGAGAAACCGATCGGATTTAATGGTTTCGGTTAATGAAATTCCGTCCATTCCGGGAAGCATTACATCCATAATGATAAGATCCGGACGATTCCTTTCCAAATAATCCAATGCTTCCTCCGATCGGGAAACCGGAATCACATTGTATTTTTCGACGAAAATTTCTGTTATAAACCAAAGCATTTCCGGATCATCATCCACAATTAAAACCGTGGGCTTGGAACCGTCATATCCGGAGAAATCAATCTCGGAAACCGCAGGTAATTCAATAACCATTTGGGGATTTTCCGAGTGAATTACTTTAGAATAAGACATTTCTTCCAATAACGGAAGGGTTACTTTAAAACTCACATATTCATTCGGTACGCCGGTAACGGAAATATCTCCGGATAATAACTTGACCATACTGTGACAGATTGCCAATCCCAATCCGTTACGAGGGAAATGAGCGGACCGACCTCCTTCAAAATCATCCAATATCTTATACCGATCAAATAGAGAAGGAATATCCTCTTCTTTAATTCCTTTTCCCGTATTTTTAACCACGAGGATTAATGATTCTTCTTCTGTATTTAACCGGATATTTATTATCCCTTGGTCGGGTGTATACTTAAATGCATTGGAAAGTAAATTGGATAGGATTTTTGAGAAACAACTCCTATCCGTATTCCACTCCAAGCCTTGTTCAATATTCCATCTGTAATTAATCTCACGAGCTTCAGCCAAGTCGGTATAAGCTTCCGCCATTTCCAATGTCAAGTCTGAAACCGATACATTTTTTATTACCGGAGACTTGTTCCCCGTTTCCAACCGGCGAAACTCGATCAATTCACTAATCAGCATATTTAACTTCTCTACATTCCGTTGAATGGCAGAAGCATATTTTTGAACATACGGATCTGCCTTTTCGTACGAAATAATTTTTTCGCAGGGTCCCGAAATAAGCGTAAGGGGTGTACAAAACTCATGCGTTATATTGGTAAAAAAACGCAATTTAGACTCATAAATCTCCTCCTTTTGCTGTTGATTTAACTTGAAAATCATGGCATTCTTCTTCATTCTATACCATTTCATTACTAACCGGATCGATAATCCGACAGTTAAGAAAAAAAGAAGGAAATAAATGATATAAGCAATGGTTGTTTGATACCAAGGAAACCGGATTTTTATGGGAAGAGAATAGATCATATCATTCTCTTGGAAAAAAACATCATTCCTGTATTTCACACGCAAAACATATTCTCCGGGAGGAATATTCGTAAAAGATACGTCGGTAGAAAACCCGTTATCTATCCATTGGTCGCTGAATCCCTCCAGCTTATATTCATAAGTATAACTCGGACCATTTACATAATCAATAGCTATAAAAGAAATAGAAAAGAAATTATTATTAAACGGAAGTTCCAACCTTTTCTCATGCATATATCGGTTCATATTGACCTCACTGCCGGAAATCTTTAACTTATAAAAATAAATTTCAGGCCGAAAAGCGGTTATTGCATTATCGTTCCCCATAATAGCAACAAATCCGTTCACTCCTCCAAAAAATAAATTACCCGATATTTTATCTTCGAAAGAGGCTCCGTCACTGAATTCTGTTACTTCCGGACCATTTCGATGATTATAAACACGAAATGTCTCTCGCTTAGTATTAAACTGGACCAATCCACGATTGGTACTCAACCACAATTCATCTCCTTTTCCTTCCAATATCGAATGAACCGTATTATTGGGAAAACCGTTTTTCTCATTGAAAAGACGAATATTTCCCGAATTTAAATGGGTAATCAATCCGAAACTGGTTCCAAACCACAACCTTCCGTTTTTATCTTTCAAGATAGAAAAGACATCATTTATGGTTTGACTTTTAACATAATCGCTAAAAGCCAATCGGGTAAAATGATCGGTAAAAACATTCAAACGAAAAGCACCGAATCCTCGAGTACCGAACCACAGAATAGAATCATTCTCTTTACAGATGGAAAAACAATGAACATAAGGAAGATCAAAATCATATTTCCGGATAACGGTTAACCGCATAGATTTATCTGATTCCGACAACCGAGCTTTAAATACTCCGTTTCCTACAGTTGCAATCCACAAAATAGAATCATTCCATTCCTGAATGGCATGTATATATTTTATCGGATCCTCATCCTCGTCTACTGAGGTAATATTCACCTTCTTTATTTCCTTATCTCTATAGGAATAATAATTAAGCCCTTCTTCACCCCCAATCCATAAAATATCTCGGGAGCTCTCTGCAAAAGCAAATACAGAATTATCATTCAACGAACTGTTTTCATACGTAAAATACCGGAGTTGCTCTTCCTCCGGTACTTTATCCGGATCGTACCTTTCTATTTTTACAATGCCGTCCCCCTTCGTTCCGACCCACATATTTTGTTCCCGGTCAAGAAAAAGAGAACGAATGGGTTTTTCTATTCTGCCTGAAAAGAGAACGGATTTTAAAGAATACGGTTCATCAGAATACATATACACTCCCCGACCATCCGTACCTATCCATACAATATCTTGTCGCCGATCCTTCCATAAACAAAATATACCTGCTTTAATATCTATCTCTTCTATCTCATACGATTCTTGCTTTTCAGAAGTGTTTTTAATATGCAATAACCCGTTTGTTTTGAAACCGATAAAATAATCATCCCGGTATTTAATGATAGAAGATATTTCTCCTTTCTTGGCAATTCGGTCTTTTAGGTTACAGATATAATACTTTTTTCCGGCAGCTAAATTACATTCATAAAGAACAAACTCTTCATCAATAAAATAAGAGGTATTGTCTTCATAAAAACAATATAATAATTCATTGACATGAAAAAAAATCCGGTCGTATATCCACTCTATCTCTCCGTTATCCGATTTCCGGATTAAATAACTTATTTCACTTTTCGTTGTAATTATTCGAACGGTGTTTTCCGAATCAATGCCGAAATCCAATATATAATCGGAAATGTGTTCTTTTAATATAATCTCTTTGAAAGTCCGACTTGGTCGATGATAATAAGATATCGAGTTGGAGGTATTAATAACAAAAATATCATTGTCCTTGCTCTTTCTTAGCAAAATGGGGGTGCCAAAGTCGTCAAAACACTCCACTTCATTGGTATGTTTATCAAAGCGGTCTAATCCGTAATTAGTACGTATCCAAAGAACTCCGGCCTCCGCTTCCAATACAGATGTAATTAAGTTTCCGGACAGATTGTCGTTAACGGGTTTATAAACTTGTATATGTAAACCGTCAAAAAGATTAAGCCCGTCGCAAGAGCCAAACCACATGAACCCGTCCCGATCTTGGCAAATAGACAAAATAGCACTGTTGGACAATCCATCCTTCCAGGACAGTTGTTTCAAATTGTACGCTTTTATGCTGCCAACCATTTCCAATAACAGTAAAACTGTTATTAAGAGTGTTTTATTCATGGAAGTACTTTATTTTTTACAAAAATAACAGTAATAATAAACAATACTCTCTGCCATAAGTTAAAAAAAGTCCGTTTTTACGACACACAACATTCACTATTAAGACATAGTCATGCCTGCAATCTTTCATGTCCACGATTCGTACTCATTGACTGCAAGTAATAGCCTAGTTTTGCTTTCAATTAAATTTATATTGTTAAACTTAAAGTTTATTATCTATGCTTCTTAAAAGAAAAAAACTGCTCACCCTTTATTGCGGATGTTTGTTTCTGTTGCCGGTATCGGTTGGAGCTTCTACTGATCCATCAGAGAAACACGAAGTGGAACAAGCCCTATCATCTCAACAAGTTCCTTCAAAAAAAATATCCGGAAATATAAGTGATCCCGAAGGCCCCTTACCCGGAGTTTCCATTTCAGTGCCCGGAACTTCCATCGGAACCATTTCGGATGCCGAAGGAAATTTCACTCTTACCATCCCCGAAAATGCGACCCTAAACATTTCTTATATCGGATATGCC
This sequence comes from Bacteroidales bacterium, assembly GCA_036787725.1. Classification (GTDB taxonomy): domain Bacteria; phylum Bacteroidota; class Bacteroidia; order Bacteroidales; family Azobacteroidaceae; genus DAIQOU01. Next base: position 12,465 of record DAIQOU010000002.1, on the reverse strand, counting down.
CCTCAACGTATATCGGTTGCAGATCAAACGGAATTCCATATTATTATGCAGGAAGATACCAAACTGTTGGAGGAGGTAGTCGTAGTAGGTTATGGAAGCCAAAAGAAATCGGATATCACCGGCGCGATGGTAAATGTAAAGAATGAAGCAATTGTACAGGCACCGGTAGCCAGCTTAGCGGCAGCTTTACAAGGACTGGCTGCAGGTGTAGATGTGCAAATGGCCGGAGGCAATAACCATCCCGGAGCCGTACCGCAAATCCGAATCCGGGGAGAAAGATCTCTTAACAGAGGAAATGATGCACTGATCGTCGTAGACGGCATTCCCTTCTCCGGAAGCCTCAATGATATCGACAATAATGATATTGAAAGCGTCAGTATCCTTAAAGATGCTTCTTCTACAGCTATATATGGATCCCGCGGTGCGAATGGAGTAATCCTTATTACAACCAAACGAGGGGCTAAAGGAAAACTGAACATTAATTATACGGGATATTACGGAATCACTACTGCCATTAAAGATTTCGACATTATGAACAGTCAACAATACATGCGCTTAAAACAATGGGCGGTTTATAATGCCGATCCGGATAAATATACCGGACCGGACGATCCCAAACTCATGACAATCGGATTGGTATTCAGGGATCAGGAAGAAATGGAAGGATATTATGCCGGTAATGATACCGACTGGCAAAGCCTTATCTTTGAAAACGGGATCAATACCAATCATCAGTTATCATTAAGCGGAGGAGGAGAAAAAACGATCTATAATGCTTCCGTCGGTTATTATAAAGGCCAAAACAATTACAGAGGACACGATTTTGAACGAATGACTGCCAAATTTTCACTCGACAGTGAGGTGAACGGCTTTTTAAAAGTAGGATTATCTTCATTGAATACATTTATAAAAAACAAAGGACAAGATGTAAATCCCATGGATCAGGCATTGAGGGCTTCTCCTTTTACCACTCCATACAACGTAGACGGAACATTAAGAACCTTTTTACCGGGTAGCGGCCAAAATGTATGGAACCCGTTGCTGGACGAACAACCGGGAGCAGTAGTAGACGACCGCAAATCCTTATCTACCTTTACCTCCGGTTATGCCGAAATTACTTTTCCCGCAGGTTTCAAATATAGGTTCAATGGAGGAATACAATTGAAACACAATACTATCGGGAAATTTCAAGCAACCAATACAACTAAAAGGATGGGAGCGTTAAACTGGGCCTTTTCCGAAAATAACCTGGCCCGGGATTATACGTTGGAGAATATTTTGACTTGGGACAGAAGTATTAAGAATGTACATAATTTCAATGTTACGGGATTGTTTTCTTTTCAGGAAAGAGTCTATGATATGAATAACATGGATTCCAATGATTATTTTGACGATAATATCCAATACCACAACCCAAGTAAGGCTCAATCGGGCGTAAAAGGAAACGGAGAATATGAAAAATGGGATATATTGTCCTATATGGGACGCTTGAATTATAATTTCAAAGAGAAATACCTGCTCACGGCTACCATTCGTTATGACGGCTCTTCCCGTTTGGCTAAAGGCAACCAATGGCATGCTTTTCCTTCCGTAGCATTGGGCTGGAACATGATGCGTGAAAATTTCATGCAGGAAATAGATTTCCTTTCCGGGTTAAAGTTGCGGGCCAGTTGGGGAAATGTCGGAAGTACGGCCATCAATGCTTATCAAACAATGGCTACCTTATCTGACAACAAATATATGCTGGGTACCGAGGGAGTGATGGGTGTTTATCCAAGTTCTGTTCCCGATAAATCACTGGGATGGGAAAATACGGAGACCTTCAATGTCGGAATCGATTTCGGATTTCTTTCTAACCGGATAACAGGAACCGTGGAAGTATATCAGCAGAATACTTCCGACTTGTTACTGGAAGTGAACCTTCCTCCTACTTCAGGCTATTCCAATTCTTTTTTTACTAATTTAGGAGCTACTCAGAACCGGGGAATCGAGTTGAACATTACTTCTATTAACTTACCGGGCGACGGCAAAAATAAATTATCTTGGACTACGGATTTTAATATTTTCGCTAACCGGAATAAGATTAAGGATTTGGGAGAAGGAGTAGAACGGGTAACCGATAAAGGATATTTTTTGGGAGAAGACAAATATGTTATTTATTCGCTGGAAGCTGATGGTTTGTGGCAGGATACTCCGGAAGACCGAGCTTTGGCCGAGTCATTCGGTTATGCTACTTCCGGTGCAACTTCTGTAATCGGAACCATCAAAATAAAAAACCATCATATCGATTATGAAGAAGACGGGATTACTCCTAAAGCTCAACAACAAATCAACGACGATGACCGTGTATTTATCGGAAGAAGAGCTCCGGATTTTGAAGGAGGTATAAACAATCGTTTCGCTTATAAAAATTTCGATCTCTCTTTTCTTTTTACTTATAAATATGGAGGTATTTTGACTTCCGATATGCACAATAGTTGGATGAATACCATGCAGGGAGGTTATAATAATTTGAATATTGATTACTGGACCCCGGAAAACACCGGCGCACGCTGGCCCAAACCGACTACAGGAAACATAGCTAATAAGGGATTGATGGCTCGATATGACGCTTCTTACTTGAAATTGAGGAATATTACAGTGGGATATACTATACCTAATGATTTTCTCCATAAATACGGAATACAATCCGCCCGGATTTATACGACTGCATCCAATTTATGGACGTGGTTCGATTCGCAATACAAAAAAGACGGAGGGATTGATCCCGAAACCAACAGTACTGTCGGTTTGGTAACCCCTCCCACCCGTTCTTTTATTTTCGGCTTAAATCTGTCATTCTAATACATACTTAATTTAAAAGAAAAATGAAAAAAACATTCTATATCATTGCCATATTGGGATTGTTGGGAATATTCCCGGCATGCGAAGACCGGTTGGAGGAAGAAAACCACTCCAATACCACCCAAGATTTTATGAAAACACCTAAAGGATTCAAAATGGGTTTGAATTCCGTATATTCTACGTTAAAAACCATGTACGGATACGAAGAGGGAATTCACGGGATGATGAATCCGGGAACGGATGAACTGAAAAGCAATATCGGAGGCGGGAACCGAACCTCCAACCTGGCGCAATATCACTTGGAAAATTTCAATACAGGAAACGAATATCCTCGGAAATTATGGAACGATGCCTACGTAAATATCAATACATTGAACTTCCTGATCGAAAATTCGGAATCGGTAGATGTATCTACTTCCGACCTGACCCCCGCTCAACGGGATCAGTATGTGGGAGAAGCCAAATTCTTCCGAGCTTTCTTCTATTTCAATCTGGTACAGCAATTTGGAGATGTAACCGTCACAACAACATACAATACACAACCTTCCACTTCCGCAGAAAGACACGATATGTTGGAAGCTTATGAGGTGATCATTTCCGATCTGGAAGATGCTGTCAAAAAATGTTCTCCAAGTCCGCAACAGAACGGATTGGAGTCCGGTCGTGCATCCGGTGCCGGCGCCCTCCATTTATTGGCAAAAGTATACCTCACCTTGGGATGGGCCTATGATAAAGATTCCGGGAGTTATCCCAATAATCCGCATAACAAATATTACAATACGGGAAAGGCTAAGGAATATTATCAAAAGGCATACGACACAGCCGTTCGTTTAATCACGGAAGCTCCCAATCTGGGAATTTCGTTAATGCCCGAATTTAAAGAGGTATTCGATGAAAACAATGATGCTCCTTCCGGAAAAAACAAAGAAGAATTATTTGTTGCTCGCATGGATTGGGACGAAAACAGCATCTATGGAGCCCGGACGACCCTTAATCATTATTACGTAAACGGATACGATGCCTATTTGGGAGAAAGAAATATAAATGACGGACGGTGTTATTCATGGAATAATCCAAATTCTTATACTTATAATGCTTTTACCAACCGCGATAGGGATACTCGGTATACAGGTACTTTCCAAACGGTATGGTTTGCTACCAAAACTCAGAACGGCGGAATCGTAACCTATCCGATCAATGGAAAAGACGAATCATTTTCCTGGAAATTGACCACTGTGGGAGACACAGCCATCTACTATCCGGGATATAATATGACAGCCGACGAAATTCGGGAAAGAACCCAACATCGCGGAGATAAGAATCAATATGTGATTTTTACTCCGGATGCATACAACGGAAGAAATATCTTCCCTACCATTACTAAGTTCTTAGACCGTACCCGTACAGTTCCCAACGATAATTCGGATCGTTCATTTATTATTTTCCGATTGGGAGAAACCTATTTATTGGCAGCCGAAGCCGCATTCAAATTAAATGATAATACAAATGCTGCCAAATATATCAATATACTCCGCGAACGGGCACGAAATAAAGAAACAAGTCAAGCGGGCGATTTGGATATTAAACCGGCAGATGTTACATTGGATTTCATTTTGGAAGAAAGGACCCGGGAATTATTGGCCGAACATTGTCGATGGACAGACCTGGTCCGAACCGGTACCCTATTGGAACGCGTCAAAAAGTATGATGAAGGACCGGCTGCTGTCAATATCCGGGAAAAACATTGGCTGCGTCCCATTCCCAGGATTCAAATAGAGCGGGTTACTACCGGAACCCCTTATCCTCAAAATCCGGGATGGTAATTGAACGACAAATAAGAAAGATAACATAAAAACAGACCGGTTGGAAAAATCAGCCGGTCATCATCATACAACAATGAAAAGAAACATTCTTTATATCTTTTGTATTCTGCAAGTCGGTGTTGCCACTCTTTCGGCACAAGACCTCCACCCGGAACGGTTTCCGACAGGAAGCACCCCGCAAGAAGTGGGATTACGAGTGGCTGCACGTTATGTATCCGAACCGTTTCGAAACTTCGACGGAATAAAAACACCTCCCTCAGAAGTAACTTACCCCGAAGTCTGTACTTGGTTTGGAGCATTAAAATTCGCTAAAATCACCAATAATCCAACATTGTTGCGCCAATTGGAGGAACGTTTTCTTCCTTTATTGGGCAAACAAAAACACCTGATGCAAAAGCCCGATCATGTAGACCATACAGTCTTTGGAGCCATCCCGTTACAATTGTATATGCAAACCCAAAATGAGTGTTATTACTACATTGGTATTGATTTTGCAGATCGGCAATGGCAAATGCCTCGCCCTTCCAAGCACGACAGCCTCTACCAAGCATACCTCCATAAAGGACTTTCTTGGCAGACACGGTTTTGGATTGACGATATGTTTATGATCTCCACCATACAATCTCAAGCTTACTTGGCTTCCGAAGACGAAACTTACATCCGGCGGGCTGCTTATGAAATGACTGTTTATTTAGACTCCATTCAACAACCCAACGGATTGTTTTTTCATGCCGGAAATGCTCCTTTCTTTTGGTGCCGCGGAAACGGTTGGATGGCTGCCGGTATGACCGAATTGCTAAAATACCTACCTTTACAAAATCCCGACCGACCGAGAATACTTCAGGAATATAAGAAAATGATGGATACATTAAGAGGCTATCAAAAACCGGACGGTCTTTGGGGACAATTGGTCGATCAACCGGATGCTTGGTCGGAAACTTCCGGCTCCGCTATGTTTACCTATGCCATGATCACCGGAGTAAAAAACGGATGGCTTGATCCGGAAATATATACTCCGATTGCACGAAAAGCATGGTTGGCATTGGTTTCACATATCAATGAGGCCGGAGATATCGGAAATGTGTGTCAAGGGACCAACGTCGGAACCGACAGACAATATTATTTGGACCGAAAACGTATTACGGGCGATTTGCACGGACAAGCACCGGTGTTGTGGTGTGCATCCGCTTTATTGGAATAATTATTAATATAAATTAAGTATGAAAAAATCAATTTGCATTCCTCGCTTTTCTTTTATTTGGATCATTTCCTTGTTTTCAATTTGTACGGCAAATGCTCAACTCAAGAAAGAACTGACCTCCCCGGACGGAAAAATAAAAGTAACCGTAACCTTATCCGACCGAATCTGTTATTCGGTGTCGTATTTGGATGAAATATTAATCTCCGATGGCAAGCTGCAACTGGATTTGAATAATGAATCCTTGGGAGTAAATCCCAAACTCTCGGGACATAAATACGGACAAAAGGATGAAATCGTCAAACCGGCCATTCCGCTTAAATTTTCGGAAGTAAGGAACCGGTATAATTCGCTGACTTTTCAATTGAAAGGAAATTATACCGTAGAATTCCGGGCTTTTGATGAGGGCGTCGCTTATCGTTTTATTACCAACAAAAAGGGAGATATCGAAATCAAAAACGAAAAGATGGAAATCCGTTTTCCCGGAGATTATTTGTTACATTTACAACAACCGGGAGGATTCAAAACAGCATACGAAGAACCCTATACCCATATCAAAAGCAACGAATGGACGGAATCGGATAAAATGGCTGTTCTGCCGATATTGATCGATACACAAAAAGAATATAAGATACTGATATCCGAATCCGATTTATCGGATTATCCCTGTATGTTTTTTCAAGGAAACGGCAAGAACGGGATGAATGCCGTTTTCCCAAAAGTTCCGTTGGAATTCGGCGAAGACGGGGATCGAAGCTTGAAAATACTGAAAGAAGCGGATTACATTGCCAAAACATCGGGAAAAAGGAATTTCCCGTGGAGGTATTTAGTTATTACCAAAGAAGATAAGCAATTGATTGAAAATACCATGACCTTGAAATTATCTTCCCCTTCGGAACTAACGGATGTATCGTGGATCAAACCGGGACAGGTAAGCTGGGAATGGTGGAACGATGCTTCCCCTTACGGGCCGGATGTGAATTTTGTTTCGGGATATAATCTGGAAACTTATAAATATTATATCGATTTCGCCGCAAAGTTCGGAATTCCTTACATCATCATGGATGAAGGTTGGGCCATGAGTACCCGCGATCCCTACACTCCCAATCCCAAAGTAGATGTGCATGAACTAATTCGGTACGGAAAAGAGAAAAATGTAGGAATCGTTCTTTGGCTGACTTGGTTGGTGGTGGAAAATCATTTTGATTTATTCAAGACGTTCAATGAATGGGGAGTCAAAGGAGTCAAAATCGATTTCATGGACCGCAGCGATCAGTGGATGGTCAATTATTACGAACGTGTAGCTAAAGAAGCCGCCAAATATAATCTTTTTGTGGATTTTCACGGTTCCTTCAAACCGGCAGGACTGGAATACAAATATCCGAATGTATTATCTTATGAAGGAGTAAGAGGGATGGAACAAATGGGAGGATGTACTCCCGACAACAGTTTGTGGTTCCCGTTTATGCGTAACGCAGTCGGACCGATGGATTATACTCCCGGAGCAATGATCAGCATGCAACCCAATGTATATTGCGGACGAAGACCCAATTCGGCAAGTATCGGAACACGCGCCTATCAATTGGCTCTCTTTGTCGTATTTGAAAGCGGATTGCAAATGCTGGCGGATAACCCGACGCTTTACTATCGCAACCGGGAATGTACCGAATTCCTCACCGCGGTTCCCACTACTTGGGACGAAACCGTTGCACTCGAAGCCAAAGCGGGTGAATACGCACTGGTAGCCAAACGAAAAGCCGACAAATGGTTTATCGGCGGCATCACCAATAATAAAGAACAAACAAGAACATTTGAGTTAACTCTTGATTTTATAGAAAAGGAAGGGACTTATACCATGACTTCTTTTGAAGACGGAATCAATGCCGGAAGGCAAGCAATGGATTACCGCAAAAAAGTCTCCCGAGTAAAGAAAGGAGATAAAATTCAAATCCAAATGGTACGCAACGGGGGATGGGCTGCCGTAATTCAATAATTTATGAAACACACTTTTTTTATCATTTCATTATTCCTGTTCTCCTTTTCATTATTACAAGGACAAACGGGAGTTGAAGATTCTTTTTGGGATACTCCCCGAGGAACTTACGAGCAACGAAAAAAAGATCTGTTGGAGTATCAGATCCGTGAAGGTCCGAAGACGGAAAGACTTGGTATTTTCAGACAAATTGCCCGAATAGAAGCCGGCTTGCATCCGGAAGAAAACTACGTTCAAGAAGCGGCGAATGATATTTACCGGAATCGTGATTGCAACGACTTTACGGTCAACGGACTGCTACGATTAACGTATATGAATAAGCAAAAACCGGTATTATCCGATCAGGCGTTAAAAAGTATTGAAAGTTGCTTGTTGGATTTCAAGTATTGGTGGGACGACGGACGAAGAGATACGACTTATCGATGTTATCATACCGAAAATCATCAGGCATTGTATCATACAGCCGAACTGTTGGCCGGGCAACTCTATAAAGATAAGATCTTTACTAACGGAATGACAGGCCGCGAACATATGCAACATGCAAAGGAACGATTGAAAAGATGGCTGGAATTCCGGTTCCGTTTCGGGTTTAGCGAATGGCTTTCTTCTTATTATGATGTGGAGGTGATGCTGCTGACCAATTTATACGATTATGCAGAAGACCCGCAAATACGATTTCGAGCCGGCCTGTTATTGGATATGCTTTTTTTTGATATGGCTTTGAATAATTACCACGGAAGATTGGGTTCGTCAAGCGGAAGGATTTACGTCCGATCACTGATTTACGGAGAACACGAATTGTCCGGACTGCTGAAATTAGTATTCGGAGAAGGAAAATACAACTCGACCGGTATTATGGGAACGGTGTGCTTGGCAGCAAGTACGTATCGCTGTCCGGAAATCATCCGGGAAATCGCTACGGACTATTCAAAAAAGATGTTTAATAAGCAACGCATAGGATTGAATGTGGAAGAGGCTCCTCGATACGGTTTTTCTTATGAGAATGAATTGGATATTCATTTTTTCTGGGGAATGCAGGAGTTTATTCATCCGGAAGTAGTTCGTATGTCAAAACGGTTATCTGAAAAGTACGACACTTGGCCCTATCGCAATTACGATCACTATATAAAGATATATGAAGATCAAATCAAACGATCCGGAAAAGTAACCACTCCTTGGTTGGATCGGTTCGCTTTGTCGGAAGCCAATATTATTTCTTACCGTACTCCCGATTATATGTTAAGCTGTGTTTTGGATTATCGCCCCCAAGCACAAGGATATCAGCAACATATCTGGCAAGCAACAATAGACCGGGAAACATTGGTATTCACTACAGCTCCGGGATCGACCGAATTGAAAGTGTGTCCTAATTATTGGGCGGGAAATGCAAGTATGCCGAGAGCTGTACAGTACGGACAAACCGTGATCTGCATGTATGATATTCCCGAAAAAGAAAAGCTCGGTTTTACGCATGCCTACTTTCCCAAAGCCGATTTTGATGAAGTAACGGAAAAAAACGGATGGGTATTGGCAAGGAAGAAAGATACTTATATCGCACTCTATTCTCATCTCCCGACAGAATGGAAAACCGATGAAAAAGGAATTTATAATGACTTGGTCGCTCAAGGACGAAAAAATACCTGGATCTGTGAATTGGGTTCCAAAGAACAATGGGGAAGCTTCCCTGAATTTACGAATGCAATCCTTTCTTCTCGCACAGCCTGTACGGAAACCTCTGTTTTTTTTCAATCTCCTTCTTCGGGAGCCATGGAATTTGCACAAACTTCGGAGTTCAAAGTGAACGGACAACCTGTTCCGTTACAAAACGAATACCGATACGATAATCCGTACTGTAAAAGCAAGTTTGATACACGCCGAATAACCATACAAAAAGAGGAAAAGAAATTAACGTTGGATTTCGATGCCCGCCCCTCCGATTGAATATTTCAGAGAATAATCCGGAGGTTATTCAAGATATGCAATTATAATACTACTTTTACATCTTAGTTTGTACCGGAAAACATACCTGTATACATGGAAGAAAAAATTAAAGAGTATATCGATTCTTGCATTGATTTCATTCAAAAGAACAAAGAATACCTGATGCATATTCCTCATTGGGAAGAGAATATCGAAGAAGAAATGACCGTTGACCGGGATTTATCCTTAATAGAAGGAAAATCTCCAACAGTGAAAGTGATACAACCGGAAAGAACCGCATATATCGTAAATATTATATCCGAGAAAGATAAGATGTGGAAAGCGGTAAATAATGTGGTTTCCGATAAACAAGTCCGGGAATTGGAAAGCGAATTGGATATCATCCTCCCTGCCTCTTATAAAGCTTATCTGAAATATAAGCATCATTATGAGATTTTCCGGGACTTAAATGTCTTTCTCTATCCGAAGCCGATTCATTCGTGGTACAATATCCTCTTGGAAAGGAATCTTGCCAACCGGCAAATAATACCGGATAAAGACTTTCTGTGGATAGGACGATTTTCCGATTACGGAGAAATTGCATTAAAAGTAACCGGGAAGGAAAACGAAGAAGGAGAAGTCGTGATGTTTGATTATGAAACAGGAGAAATCCGGGAAGTATTGGCCGAAAATTTCGTTTCATTGCTTAGCAGCCTGTTGGAGATGCCGGAACCTCGAATCGAAGAATTAAAAGATTGGGAAAAGAGAATATACAAGTAACAAAGTTATCGGTATAAACAGATGAAGAGAAGAAGTTTTTTTACTATCGGGATGGGTTTAACGATCGCCTCTTTACTACCCGACAAATTGATCGCAGAGAATATAGTGGGTAAACCCGATGATCCCGTCTTAAAACCGCCAAGACTCTCACCGGGCGATAAAGTCGGATTGGTCGCTCCGGCTTGGCTCCTAACCGAAACCGATCTGCAATCAGCCGTCGAAAGAGTAAAGCAAATCGGACTAAAACCGGTATATTCCGACAAGATTCTGAGTAAGCACGGCTATTTCAGCGGTACGGATAAAGAACGGGCCGACGATTTTAACGATATGATTAAGAATCCCGAAATAAAAGGAATAATTTTTACAAACGGAGGATACGGGTGCGCTCGTATTCTCGATCGGATAGATTACGATATGATTAAAAAGAATCCCAAAGTGATGGTGGGATTCAGTGATAATACAGCGCTCATTAATGCTATATATAAAAAAACCGGTCTGATCACATTTCACGGCCCGGTTGCCACCACCATACACCGCGATTATAATAAAAAACAATTCGCCAATATTACTATCAATCCGTCTAACGAATATATTATCGAAAGTTCCGATGAAGATTTATTGCAATCCGCCAATAATAAAACATTGGACAGATATACGATCACTCCGGGGAAAGCACGGGGAAAATTGATCGGAGGAAATCTGACATTGATTTGTTCGATGATAGGAACCCCTTATCAACCGGACTTAAAAGATAAAATTGTAATGATAGAGGATGTCGGAGAAGAACCTTATCGGATTGATCGGATGTTAACACAACTGATCGCCTGTAAGGAATTGACCAAAGCTTCCGGAATTGCATTTGGCGTGTGTAAAGGATGTGATAAATCGGATAAAACGAAAGCTCCCAATTCCTTTACATTGAGACAAGTAATAGAGGACAGGATCAAATCGTTAAAAATTCCGGCTGTTTACGGATTATCCTTCGGACATAATATTCATAACTTTACATTCCCCATAGGTATAAATGCCGAACTGGATGCCGGAAACAAAACAATAAGGCTACGGGAAAGAGCAGTATTATAAACCTTAAACAACAGTGAATGTATAATAGGCAAGAATAGTGCAACAACAAAATACAACTCCATTCCTCCGAAATCGGAATCCTTTATGAATATGGAAATCAACTTATCCAATGCAAGAACAGAATATATGACAAACAAAAACACAATGAACAGATGGGCCTGATAAATAAAACGGTAAATTATCTGTTGAGCCGAGAGAAAAGACGAAATTCTGCTACTTACAAGATTATGTCTTTGTTGGTCGGAGTATTGTTCTTCTTGGTTGTACTTCCGGGTATCTTCATCGAAATCGGTTTCTTCATTGAAAATCATTTACATCTTCCTTTGAACCGAAGTATAGAACGGATTATTTCGATTATAAGCCTGTCCGCCGGTTTGGCCATTATGGCATGGACCACTATTTTTCAATGGAAAATAGGAAAAGGTGTTCCTACTCCCAATGCACCGACCCGACATTTAATCGTTTCGGGTCCTTATCGATTTTGCAGGAATCCGATTGAATTGGGAGCCATACTTTATTACTTGGGTATCGGAACAATGATCGGAAATATACTGATCGGGATCATTTGTTTTTTATTGGGATTAATTATAGGAAGTGCATACCATAAATTTATTGAAGAACGGGAATTGGAAATTCGATTTGGAAACGAATATCGGGAATATAAGAAGAAAACTCCGTTTCTGTTTCCCAAAGTGAGATTCAAATTGTAAAGCGACGATTCCGGTAACCGGTGTGCATCGGTCGGACAATCGACACAAATGAAAAAAGAAATAGTCCGTTCCCTGCCCGAACCGCTCAACGGTACTTGCAATCAGAGTAACTAT
>DAIQOU010000695.1:0-2486 GCA_036787725.1 Bacteroidales bacterium | reverse complement strand
CAATGGAAGATTTAATTTCGGACATGTTTCCGGATATAAAAGTGTCTCCCATCCAAGCAATTCCGAAAATTGCAATGACAGCTTGCATTCCGGCCGGAAAGATAACGCCTTGTGTTGCTTTTATTCCGTTTGTTTTGGTAAGCAGTAATATTAATGAAGCGGCAGAAAGCATCAGTATTTCTATGATATCCGGCATGCTTAAGATACGATCTCCCGATTCTCTCCAGCTTTTTAAAGAGCCGAATAATACAATTAAAATGGTAGCTGCTAAAAAAATCAATACGGACAAGATCGCTTTTGGTGATTTTTCCTGATGTGTTTTTTTTAAGACTTCTTCTTGAAACAGTCCTGCTTCTACACGGCGCAGGTATTCCGGATCGGACTCCAATTCTTTTCCCGCTTTAAGAGAATAGAGCGCCCCGAGAAATACTCCGACCAAAGTGGCCGGAATACTGATCATCAGTATGTCAGCCAGCGAGATATCATAACCTGCCAATAAACTGAGTAAAGCTACTGTCGCAGCGGATATAGGACTCGCCGTAATGGCTTGCTGAGAGGCTATTACGGAAATAGCTAACGGACGTTCGGGACGTATTTTGGTTTCTCTGGCAACTTCTGCAATTACGGGAAGAACAGAATAAGCAACATGTCCGGTTCCCGCAATAAAGGTAAACAGGTAGGTCACCAAAGGACTGATGAGGGTAATTCGTGAGGGATGTTTCCGAAGGAGCCGTTCAGCTTGACGAACCATCAACTCCAATCCTCCGGCTGCTTCCATACAACTTGCAGCTGCAATCACGGCTGCAATCATCAACATTACATCAATGGGAGGAGCCGTCGGTTGCAGACCAAAACCAAATGTCAACACAGCTAAGCCGAGTCCGCCCATCACCCCCAGCCCGATTCCTTTTAAACGAGCTCCGATAATGATTGCTAATAGAACTATTAAGAATTGAATGATCATATTGGGAATATAATATTATTTTTTTGTTAAAATAACAATCTTCTTTTTATGAAAGTTTATACTGCTAAGATATTATTTTTTTAAAGATGCAACATGAATAAGAATAATGAATGTGTTTTGTTAACTTAAGAAACATCCTACTTAACCAATTGCTTGGTTTTTAGTTTTTAAGGCTTTGAAAAATAGGTGGTTATATTTTTGAGATTAACATCTTTATTGTCGGAATTATGGAAGAAATGGCTTATATTTGTAGTAATATTACAGTAAAGAATGGATACGTAAAACCAAACCTTAATGTAAGTTGTCAAACAGAAAAGAACATTATTCTGTTTTTTCTCTATCTATCAAAAAAGAAGGTGTCGTGCGACACCTTCTTTTCTTTTATAACGAATGTATTTTATAATTCGGTTGAAAACCTCTTACAACGTTTTTTCTCCCTTTTTCCAATTACATGGGGTTAATTCTCCTGTTTGTAATGCTTCTACAACCCGAATTATTTCTTGAATGTTTCGACCTACTTGCAAATCATTTACACTTACGTGACGAATAGTTCCGGTAGGATCCACGATGAAAGTGGTCCGATAAGCTATTTTTTCTTCTTGTTCAAGAATTCCAAGTTCTTCTGCCAACGATTTGGATGTGTCGGCCAGCATAGGGAAAGATAAGTTTTTCAAAGCAGGATGATTATTTCTCCAAGCTAAATGCACAAATTCACTGTCCGTGGAAGCTCCGATAAGAGATACGCTCAATTCTTTGAATTTGTTGGCATATTCTTCAAAACCGGCAATCTCCGTCGGACAAACAAATGTAAAATCTTTGGGCCACCAAAACATGACCATCCATTCTCCTTTGTCCAAATGATCGTTGTTTGTAATCGTTGCAAATTCTTTTCCCGGATAAGTATTGCCGGTTGATAAAGAGAATTTGGATTGAGTTCCTACCAACGGGTTTACCAAATCTACAGGTTCTTTTTTCTGCGCACTGAGCATCGCTGCCAGTCCTGTCAACAATAAGAATAATGTTACTGCTCGTTTCATGTGTATTTAATAAGTTAATTAATATGTTTTCCGGATAATTTATATGCCTCCATACAGACAACCCTATCCTCATGAATATACTTCCTTTAATCTATGAAATGATAGAATTTCATCATTGACACGGATTCGCGTCTTCATGATTCAAATATATCACACATTGATTAATTCATCGATTAAAAAGAGGTTATAATACGGTTAAATTACGTCTTTTTAATGATTTTTTTATTAACCGGGACTATCTTTCCGTCGCCGGAAAATACAATTACGGAACAAATATATACTTTATTCTTTTTAAGTGTTTGTTCAGAACCGCCTTCTACATCAAGAACTTTATTGTCTTCGATTCTGTAATAATTGTGATTAAGGTATATGATGTATCCGCCGAGTGTAAGGATAACAACCAGGATTATGACCAATAGAATAATGATCGTTCTTTTTAATATTGTCATTAAGATATCCCCTATTCTTCTTTGTAAGTTATGAAT
>DAIQOU010000174.1:0-8940 GCA_036787725.1 Bacteroidales bacterium | reverse complement strand
AATCATTTGCGTTACAATTGAAGCAAAAAGCTTATATAAGAAATATAGCGAATGAAGGACTGCTGTCAGTGTTGGAAAATGAAGAATTAACGGGCCATGTAGAATTTTTGACCGGAAAATTACCGGTCGATATTCAAAAAGCAATAGAGGCTAAAGACATTCCTTTATTGAAAGCCTTATTAACCGAACATTCTCAACAATTGCGGATCGATTATTTTACGGATTTGTATCTTCTTTGCAAAGTTAAACCCGAGTTATTGCCTTGTTTGTCGGAAATCCTGAAGGAATGGAAATTTCAACCTCCTTTCTTCAAATTCATTCGTTCCATCTACAAATTGGCCCAAATACGAAATGATTTTAATACCTTGGCTTTATTATCTTATCGTTTCGAAAAAGAAAGGCCGATGTTCAATCGAACCGTTTCATTGGAAGAAGATGAATATGATTATCAATACATCTCCGCTATTGAAAAAAACGTAAGAGTAGTTAAGGAATTACGAAGCAAAGACAGTAAAATCGCTTTTTCTAATTATACTAAACTGTATTTCCAAAAGAATGCATTGGAGTACCTGAAAAATACAGGAAAGTCAGGCGCTAAAGAATACCTGAAGCTGGCTGTATCCCTTTTGCTGCAATATAAGGAATCCGATTATACTCCGGGTGGAGAACAGTGCTTATACGAATACGGTATATATAATTATGAAGATCGAAAATATCATTATACGATTGTTAATTATCCGGAATGTGCCCGAGATGTACTGCTTTCTGTTATTTTATTTGGAAATGACCCTCAACGAACGTTGGAACGGAATATGTCTTTCATATTGGGAAAACGATATATTAAAAGTGACAGATATTATTTCTCCAATGAAATGTTAACCCAAAAAGCTGCCGAGTCTACGGATAAAAGTCAAAAAGGGATAGGATCCGCTTTTTCCGTGATAAAAAATATCTTTGGGAAAAAAGAACAAAACCAACCGGAAAAACAAGAGGAGACCCAATCTCCTGCTTCAACGACTCAGCGACCGGAATTATACCCGGAACATTGGGATTCTATGCCGGAGGCATATATTCAATTATTAATGCAAGCTCAAATGGATGTTATCCATCGCTTTGCTTATAACAATCTTGTTTCCGGAAAAGACTTTATCACACTGACCGGACGGTTGGATCGACGTGCATTACTTATTCTTTTAAATAGTACTTTTGAGATTCCCGGTAAATTGGGACTTGATATTTTGGAACAACGCCGAAAAGAGTTTATTCAGGACAAAGCTTTTATAGCGGAAGTATTGAATTCAAATTATAAAAAAGCACGAGAATGGGCTCAACACATCATCGGAGATTCTCCTGATTATTATACCGAAGATTTAGACTTTGTTCTTAAATTGCTTTTCAATGTACGGGAAGATTTGGATAAGTGGATTAATGATTTATTACAAAAAACCCGCTTCGCTGAGGATCGGCTAAAAGTAATGGTTGGAAAAGTAACAGCAGAATTACTCGGATTTGAAAATACTCCGGAAAATAACCGATCTGCCGAATTTGCTTCCAAACGTTTAAACCGGATTGCTTTGGTACAATTGTCCCAAATCAATTGGGATATTGTGGGCCGTTTGTTATCGTCTCCTTTAGAATATAATATTTTATTTGCAGGTTATATTACAGTATGTAAATCAGAAAAAGCAGATCCGACTGAAATACCGCTTTCGTTGGTAAAATTATTTTTAGAGAATAATATTCAAGGAGTGCGTGAAAACGGTATTCAATTGTTAAATCAATACCCTTTGTCTTTTTGGCAACACCAATTGAATTTTATTTTTAATCAAATCGATAATCCTTATCGGGAAGTAGCGGAAGCCGTTATGCAATTATTGAGGAAAATCGTTGCAGAAAACCAAGAAGCGGGCAATTACGCTGTTCGTTACTTGTCTTACGGATTAATTAAAAAAGAAAAATTTGAAGGAGCACATGCATTGTATGATTCCTTTATGAGAAAAGAAGGAGTTCCTTTTTGGAATAGCGGGCTCAATCCCAAAGATGTGGTCAAGTTAATCCATGCACAATATCGAACGGGACAGCTGACAGGCTACGAGATATTAAAAGGATACGATCGCGTTCAAGATTTTACGGTGGGACAAATCATATCATTGGGAAACCACGAAATTCTGGCTATTCGTCAATGGTGCTGGAATTATTTTAATAATAACCCCGCTCGTATTCGTTACGAACGAGAAAGATCTCTGAATATATTGGATTCAAAATGGGAGGATACAAGAGCATTTGCGTTTGATTTCTTCAAAAGAGAATTTACGGAAAAAGATTGGGATGCGGATACATTGATCGGTATTGTGGATTCGGTTCGGCCGGATGTGGAACAATTCGGTAAAGAATTGATTACTCAATACTTCAAACCGGAACATGCACTTGAATATTTGACAAAGTTGAGCCAACATCCAAGTGTAAACGTACAAAAATTCGTTACCAATTATTTATCTCATTATGCTGCCGGGAAATTAGATAAAATCAAAGAATTGGATTTTTATTTTCGTTCGGTATTGACGCGAGTGAACAAAGCCCGGATTGCCAAATCAAGAGTCTTCCGTTTTCTGAAAGAAGAAGCGTTGAAAAATGAGGAAGCTGCCGGTTTCATAGCCGGTATAATGGATGACCTTTCGGCACAAACCACCATTCAAGATAAAGCTACTTGTATAGATATATTGACGGAAATCAAAACAGAATATCCGCATATTAATACTCATCTGACAATTCTAAATTAAGACCTCATGTTATTCGATTATAAATACAGCGGCAATACGTCCATAAACAATACAACTCATAACACGGCTATGAGTTTTGCTCCCGATACGTTGAGGGAACCTACTTTCTTCGTAGGGAAATTAAATAAAAAAATAGCATTTAGAGAGGCCATTTCTGCTCTGCATGATGTAGTCGTTTCGGATTTGCGGTTTAAGCCGAAAGATAAGACCGAATATAAAGCATGGGCTGCCGAACAAGAGAAATTATGGTTGAGCGAATTCATGGCCGAATATCAAATTGAAGATGTCAGAGCCCGGATCACCCGAATACGAAATGAACTCGGTCAATTACATAAAGAAAAAGATCAAATAATGGGCCCTTTCAATAAAGCCAAAAGAGCCTACTTTGATTATTTGTACAAAAAAGACAGGGACGCGTGGTTTGTGTTGGATCCGGTGATTACCATCCATCCGGATGAAGTCTTCTTCGAATGCTTCAGTCAGGACGAATCTTCTTACGGCAAATTAAGTTGCAGTTATAACGTATTTACGGAAATAAATGAGTTTTCTTGCGGAACTACCAATATTGATTACTCTGCCGATTTATACAATGAGTTTCAAAAGATCAGAGGATATAAAGACACCGAATTCAAGATAGACCCTTCCGGGTTTGAAGCAACCACCACCAACGAAGAAACTTATAAAGAAGTAAAAATAGATCTTCCGGATTCATGGGTTCGCGGCTTTTTACAAGTCAGTTCGGCCATGACCTTGCCGGCCACCGTTTTCGAACTGCATCCGATGGATATTTTCAGTTTATGTCAATACCTTCGTCGTTTCAAAGAAAAAAAAGGGCCTCGTGCACTTCGCTTTGTGTTGGAACCGGGAAAGCCGATACAAATTATATTTGAGCCTTGGTATGAAATATTTACTTTTCATCGTTCTATTTATCAAGGAAACGAATCGAAAACCATCCGAATTTGGGGACGTCGAAGATTATTGATTTTGGAACGGTTGATTCCGATTGCCAATTCATTTAAAGTAGTACTGTTAGGTTCCGGCTTACCATCCTTCTTTTTGGCGGAATTGGGAGATATGACTTTTACCTTGGGATTATCGGGATGGACGGCAAACGATTGGAGCCGTGCGGGAAACTTCGATTTAATGGCTCCTCGAGGAAATGTAGATGCACAAACGCGGGAACAAATTTTTAGTGCTCTCAAAGAGACTTGGTTTTCGGACTCGGCTCAATTGGCGAAAAAATTATCTTTAGACACAAGTACCGTATCTTCGGCACTTACTGCTTACACGCAAGCCGGAAGAGTCATTTATGATCTTAACTTGGGAGTATACCGTGTTCGGGAGCTTTCCCGGGAACCGTTGAACCCGGAAGCGTTTCGTTTCGGAAGTGACCGGGAAAAACTGGCTAACGAATTATTGGATCAAGACAATGTAAAAGTTTCTGCCAAAACAGAAGGAGAAACGATTGAGATAAAAGGAACGGTCAAAGCAAATAAACGTTATACAACATTAGCCGTACTGGATAGTGACGAGCGATTGATCAATGCAAATTGCGAATGTGATTTCTTTCGTTCCAATGCACTCCGAATGGGCCCTTGCGAACATATATTAGCTACACGGATGGCTTTCCACAGACAAAAAAAGTCTTGATTTTACCATAAATATAAAGAATGCTTGTTCTTTTGGAGTTTATTAAAGAACAAGCATTTTTTATGCTTTATTCCTTCCGTAAAATACCTACCTTTGCTCTCATAATAATTCAAAACCAATGGCACAAAAGAATTACAAATTATTGGTCCTGGATGTGGACGGTACGTTATTGAATGATAAGAAAGAAATATCCAAATATACGCATGCTTCTTTAATGAAAGCCCAAAATACGGGAATCCGCGTTGTACTGGCTTCGGGAAGACCTACCTGTGGTGTAAAGCCTGTGGCAGAAACACTGGAACTTGAAAAGTATGGAGGATATTATATGTCCTACAACGGAAGTAAAATCTTCGATGCTTCTTCCGGTCAATTGATTTACGAAAAATCGGTAGAACCGGAAATAATGCCTTTTTTGCAAAAGGAAGCCGGAAAATACGGATTGGCTATGTTCACTTATAACCGGAATATCATATTGACTGATTCTCCCGACAATAAATACATCCGGCAAGAGGCTGAATTAAATAAGATGCAAATTGTGGAAACCAAGCAATTTTCGGATGATCCGGGTTTTACGATTCATAAGGTTATGATGGTGGGAGAACCCGAAAAACTTATTCCGTTGGAAAAACGTATGCAAAAACGCCTTAACGGTACGGTAAATGTATTCCATTCCGAACCGTATTTCTTGGAATTTGCTCCCGAAAATATCGATAAGGCCAATACGTTGGGAGTGTTGCTGGATAAGATCAATGTCTCTGCTAATGAAATAATTGCGATTGGAGACGGAACATGCGACTATGGAATGATCCAGCTTGCCGGATTGGGAATTGCAATGGGAAATGCTCAGACTTCCGTAAAAGCATGTGCCGATTATACCACTCTCTCCAATAATGAAGATGGAGTAGCGGTAGCGGTAGAAACTGCTGTTTTATCTGTTTTGCCGCCACCCAATATTATTCTCAAACAGCTGAATGCCAATACCGGCCGATCGTTGATCGGTAATTTGGGAATTGAGTATACATATGCTTCATCCGAACGGGTAGAAGCCATTATGCCGGTAGATCATCGTACTCGGCAACCCTTTGGCATCCTGCACGGAGGAGCTTCGTTAGCTTTAGCCGAAACACTGGCCGGAGTGGGATCCATGTTGGGTTGTTCCCCGGATGAATTGACCGTAGGAATGCAGGTAAGCGGAAACCATGTGTCTTCCGCGCATGAAGGCGATACTGTACGGGCGGTAGCAACCATTATTCACAAAGGACGCTCTTCTCACGTTTGGAATGTAGATATTTTTACTTCGACCGATAAGTTAGTATCTTCTATACGCGTAATTAACAGTATATTAAAAAGAAAATAAATTCTTAATACGTCATTCCCGGTTGAAATACTTTTGTTTCAAAAGGAACAAACCCCGAAGACTCCGGATTCCACCGGATAAGCCGGTCTACCCGAAGAGAAGACGCCACATCGATAATACGCTGATTCGAACTTCCCGCAAAACACAACGATTCATCCCGTAGACAAGCAATAAAAGGACCGTCTACCAATACATCGATGTAAGGAAGAATAGCCGATAAACGACCCGATCTTATAATCCGCTCATACAAATACCCGGTATAGCACCAGATGGTCTTGCGGGTTTCCCTGCGAATTCTGCAGGCAAGCCGGGTAAATGCCTCCGGTTGCATCAACGGATCTCCTCCACTGAAAGTTACATTCGAAAATTCGGCCCGACAAATCCTTTCCATAACGGTATCTAAAGACCATGCGAATCCGTTTTCTTTCTTCCATGAGTGCGGATTATGGCAACCGGGACAATGATGCGTACAACCGGCAGCATAGAGAGAGGTTCGAAATCCCGGACCGTCTACCGTAGTATCTTCCACAATATCCAGCAAAAATATCTTGTCAGTCATGAATAACCCGGTCATTTAATTCTGCCAATTTTGCACTGTTCCACCGATCGGTGGTACCAACCAAATAACCAGTAATGCGTTGCAACCGATCAATCCGAGAACTTCCGCATTGGGGACATTCATTGAGTTGAGAAATCGCATTCTCATAACCGCAATCCAAACATCGATTCCGATTATGATTAACCGAAGCATAACCCATATTATATTTATCCATCATATCTACCACCGTCATGATGGCTTCCGGGTTATGAGTGGCATCTCCGTCAATCTCCACATAAAAAATATGTCCTCCGCGAGTAAGATCATGATAAGGAGCTTCAATTTTTGCTTTATGGTGTGCACTGCAAGAATAATATACCGGCACATGATTGGAGTTGGTATAATATTCGCGATCCGTAATTCCCGGAAGAATACCGAATACCTCCCGATCTTTTCGGGTAAACTTTCCGGCAATTCCTTCGGCCGGAGTCGCCAATACACTATAATTATGACTGTATCTTTCACAAAATTCATTGATTCGGTCCCGTATATGAGTGACAATTTCAAGTCCCAATTGACGAGCCTTTTCATCTTCTCCGTGATGCTTTCCGGTTAATGCTTTCAATGCTTCCGCCAATCCGATAAAACCGATTCCCAACGTACCTTGATTAATCACTTTTTCAATAGTATCGTTTGAAGTAAGATTTTCACATCCTTCCCACAATACCGACATCAATAACGGAAATTGTTTAGCTAATGCCGTCTTCTGAAATTCATAACGTTCGTGTAATTGGAGAGCCGTCAACTCCAAAATTTTATCTAATTTCTTATAAAAACAATCCACACGGTCCGGTAGGGAAGGAGTATCCATACATTCAATAGCCAACCGTACTAAATTCAGTGTAGAAAAAGAAAGGTTGCCTCTTCCTATCGAAGTCTTTTGGCCGAATCGATTCTCAAAAACACGAGTCCGGCACCCCATGGTGGCAACTTCACAGGTAAAGCGTTCGGGGTCATTTTCGTTCCACAATTCATGTTGATTAAACGATGCATCCAGATTCAGAAAGTTGGGAAAAAAACGACGTGCACTCACCTTACAGGCTAATTGATATAAATCATAATTGGGATCTTCAGGCAAATAACTGACTCCTCTTTTCTTTTTCCATATCTGTATGGGAAAAATGGCTGTAACTCCTGTACCTACTCCTTCATAAGTACTGTTTAATAATTCTCGGATAACACACCTTCCTTCGGGAGAAATATCCGTTCCGTAATTGATCGAACTGAAAACGACTTGATTTCCGCCACGAGAATGAATGGTATTCATATTATGAATAAATGCTTCCATCGATTGATGTACACGACTTACGGTTCGATTTACGGCATGTTGGATAATTCGCTCTTCTTCTTTCAATCCGTCCAATTCGCGATGTAAATAATCTTTAACCGTAATATTATATAATCGTTCGTAATTTTCTTCATTAATCTGTTCCAGGACTTTTAATTCTTCAATAAAACTGGCCCTTACAAAAGGAGCCAAATAAAAATCAAAAGCCGGAATCGCTTGGCCGCCATGCATTTCATTTTGTGCTGTTTCCAAAGAAATACAAGCCAGCATACTCGCTGTTTCTATGCGTTTTGCCGGTCGGGATTCCCCATGACCTGCATAAAAACCGTTTTTCAATATTTTATCTAACGGGTGTTGTACACAAGTCAAACTCTTTGTAGGATAATAATCCTTATCATGAATATGAAGGTAATTATGTCGAACGGCTTCTTTTATTTCGGAACTTAACAAATAATCATCTACAAACGGCTTGGTCGTTTCACTCGCAAACTTCATCATCATACCGGCCGGCGTATCGGCATTCATATTTGCATTTTCCCGAGTAATCTCATTCGATTTCGTTTCTATGATTTCAAGAAACATATCCCGAGTTTTGGCTTTCCGGGCAATACTGCGCTGATCCCGATAAGCAATGTATTTTTTGGCGACTTCTTTCCGAGGACTTTTCATTAATTCCACTTCCACCATGTCCTGAATATCCTCTACTGTCATTTGCTCTCTGCCTCGACAAGAAATATAATCCGTAATTTTACGTATTAATAGCGAATCCTCTCCGCCCTCGGTATGCAACATGGCTTTACGAATTGCAGCCATGATCTTTTCTTCATTAAAGCCGACTATTCTTCCGTCTCGTTTTACAACTGTCTGAATCATATTATTATAATTTACTTTATTAAATAATAGGAGAGGGGGTGGAAAAGATAAACTGCCGAAGCTAATCTTTGCTTTTCTCCCGAAAGCTCCGAATGATTATACGGCAGGTCTTCTGACTCGTTTCGAACCATACGCCTTCCCATCCGGTTGACAGTGGCCGTATTGTATGGTAATTGAATGAAACTTACAGCTGCGGGAACAGTCCCCGAATTTCACAGGATTCCCTTTTCATTCGAAAAAATCGAAACCGTATAACGATGCAAATATAATCTATATTCCCAAAAGTAAATAATAATCTCATAAGAAAATAGAAATATTTTCCATTTTATTTTATAATAGACTGATTATCCGAAAGCTGCTTTTTTATAATATGTAAAAAGTTTACCAAATGGAA
>DAIQOU010000694.1:0-2492 GCA_036787725.1 Bacteroidales bacterium | reverse complement strand
AATCGTGTTGAGCACAAAAAGCAACATCTGAAAAGCCGGGGAACGAACTCGGAGATGTATGTTATACTCGGAGAAGGTTGGAGGAATGTTAAAAAGTAAAAATGATATGGAAATAAAACCTGTAGAAGTAAGTGATGTATCTGCATTATCTCATTTACAACCGGCCGGATGGGTAAATATTATGCCTGTTTTTGATTTTTATGTGAATTCGTCCTCCTGTTTTCCGATAAAAGTAATGATGGACAATAAAATTGTCGGTCTCGGGACAACCATTATCCATAGCGATGTGGCTTGGTTGGGTCATATTATTGTCGATTCCGATTATCGGTGCAGAGGAATCGGCTCACGGATTACCCGAACGTTGATCGAAATCTCCGAGAAATACCGTTGTTCTACCATATACCTGATTGCTACCGAACTCGGAGAGTTCATATATAAAAAAATAGGTTTTGTAACCGAAACGGAATACTTGGTTCATACAGATGTAAGGAAAAAAGATTGGGTGATCTCGGATCATATTTATCCTTATGAGCATAGATATAGAGAGGAAATAAGGAAGTTGGACAAACAAATTTCCGGAGAAGATCGGATGATACATCTGGAAGAACATTTTAAATCCGGCCGGATTTATTACTCCAATAACCGGTTGGAAGGATATTATATGCCGACATGGGGAGAAGGATTAATCATTGCTTCTACCGAAAAGGGAGGAATCGAACTGTTGAAGGCTCATCTCAAAAATAAAGAGCGGGTGGTTATCCCTCAAAATAATCATATTGCTCGAAGATTCTTGCAGGAAACAGGAGTAGGGGAAGTGAAAGCAATAAAACGTATGCGGCTCGGTTCGGAAAGACAGGTGCATTTTTTTAATATCTACAATAGAATCGGAGGAAATCTCGGATGAAAATAAATGAGAATAATAAGGCTTGAAAAATCTCCGTGGGGATAAAATGTTTTTTGTCGGATACGACACCGGAATAAAGTTGAAAATCTTGATTTTAATCAAGAAATCTTAAGCAGAATCAATTTATCTTTGTGAGAGATACCGTGGCGGGGAGGAAGAATTCCCCCTTTTTTAAAAACAATAATTTGAAAGTCCTATGAAAAAAATTACCAATCTTATCTGTTGGAGTTTTGTCTCCCTCATTTTTTGTTTTGTAAGTTGTCATTCCTCTAATGCGGATAAAGAGAATGGTTGGTACCGGTTGGATGATCATTCGGAGGTCGCCGTCGGAGATCCTATTGTAACAGTAAAAGATTTTGCATTCTTAAGGTTGGATTCGGGAATATTCCGGGATAATAATGAGGTTATATATGAGATTAGCGGGAAAGTAAAACAAGATAAAATAAAAATATATGCCGATGAAACCGAAAAAGCCATCGGGAAGAAAATAGGATTCCTTTACGATGGTAAAGTGCTGTGTTCGCCGAGTCCCAATATGAGAATTGAGGGCGGTCATTTTTCTATAACCTTACCCGGATATACAAGTGCTGAAGTGCATTCCATTTATAACGCACTGCGAAAAGAATTATGGGAAGATATGGATTTAAATGCTTCTTTGACAAGTGAAGAAATGCAGCGTTTTGACAGTTTGTACACGGCGTGGAGAATGAATTACCATACCAATCCGATTACCCGGCTTAGCAGTAATACCAACGCGGCCAAGAACTTGGAACAATATCCCTTGCTGTTGGAAATGGGACCAAGAATTATTCCTTTACTTATTACACGGTTACCGGTCCGCAGTGATTTTTTTGCGTTGACTCTTTACGATGATTTGCAGGATATAGACAGTTTGAAATGTGTTGATTACTCCAATGGAGAACAATTTCGTGTACAAATGACTCTGAAAAAGTATATAGAAGCTAAAACAGGCAAGAAGAAACGGGAATTTGCTTCGGATGAAGAAAAAATAAAAGCGTTGAAAGAATTAATTACGGTTTATGGGTGGGAAACTGATTCTCTTTATACCGAAGAGGAAAGAGATTCTGTGTTGTTGGATATGGATTACGAAATTGCAGAAGATCTTTTTCGACTGTTTAAAGAAAACTGAAAAGAGATAATAAGCATGAAACGAACATGAAATAATTTCATCGAGAGTTCCCTACGACCATAAATAAAAATAAATAATAACGTATGAAAAAATATTGGATTTTGTCTATCTCGATAACAGTAGTTTTATTTTTTGTAGTCCTTGTTATTAATCATCAATATTACGGAACTCAAATTGATTTTTATTCCGGTATGACAAGCTGCGGTCTTTTGACCGTTTTATTGGTTAATAATTTAATTTATGCTTACAGACATCGGAAAGAATTTAGAATCGGTACTTCTCTGTTGGCCGGCTTTTCTTTTTTACTCCAAATAATAATGGTTTTATTTATTGTTAACGGCATTTTGTGGAACACGGATACGGGAGCTTGGAACTATTATTCGACAGTTTAGAAATGGTGTATTCAATCGGAACCGGAACCGAAAGAACCGGGAGCGC
>DAIQOU010000693.1:0-2494 GCA_036787725.1 Bacteroidales bacterium | reverse complement strand
TTCAAAGGAGATAAACCATTGAAATCGATTCCGGCAAAATACAAGAAAGATAAAAGTGTATTGGAACTGTTGGATTATCGGAAAACCTTAAGGGAACAGCACAAACGATCTCGTAGAGGGTTGGAAGAAGCCATGGTACGGGGAGATGAGTTTAAAACGGCGGAAATAATAAACTTGTTTGAGCATCCCGTTATTTCAAAGCATTTGGAAAAGTTGGTCTTCATTACAGGCGACCATACAGGATTCTATGAAGGGGGTAAATTGATTGATCCGAAAGGAAAAGAATATGCTTTACAGGAAAACGATTTGATCCGGATCGCTCATTGTTGGGACTTGCATCGAACAGCAACTTGGACCGGTTATCAATCCTATTGTTTTGATCGGCAATTGAAGCAGCCTTTCAAACAAATTTTCCGGGAATTGTATATCCCTACAGCGGATGAACTGCAAGAGAAATCGATTTCCCGTCGGTATGCAGGGCATCAGGTCAATCCGAAACAAACGTTGGCATTGTTAAAGACCCGAGGTTGGAAAGTCGATTACGAAGAAGGACTTCAAAAAGTGTTTCATAAAGAGGGATTCTCTGCCAAGATGTATGCCATGGCCGATTGGTTCTCTCCTGCCGATGTGGAAAGTCCCACCTTGGAAACAGTAGAATTCCGATCATTAAAAGATTACAAGACGGTTCCTTTTGCGGATATCGAGCCCCGTATCTTCTCGGAGGTAATGCGGGATATGGATTTGGTGGTCAGTGTGGCCCATGTAGGAGGAGTGGATCCGGAAGCCAGTCATTCTTCGATTGAAATGAGGGCTGTTTTGTTGCGTGAATCGGCTCGTTTATTTAAGCTGAACAACGTGGAGATTGTGGGAAGTCATGCCAAGATCAAAGGTACTTTAGGTGAATATAGTGTTCACTTGGGAAGTGCGGTAGTCCATTTATTGCCCGGAAGGTACTTGTCCATATTACCGGTTCATTCACAACATCGTGGTCGGATATTTCTTCCTTTTGCCGATGATGATCCGCGTTCTGCTGAAGTGATTTCGAAAGTATTATTGTTGGCCCGGGACAATGAGATCCAAGATCCTACCGTTCTTTCTCAAATTTCGGGATAAAATGATTTAACTCTTCTGCCGATTTGTCGCCGGCAGAAGAGTTTTTTATTGTTGCCACACATTCAAATACCTATGAGAATCTTTATCCTTTTTTCGTTCTTGTTTTTTGGGAGATAATGGATGCTTCAAATTCAAGAGTCTGATTTTTACGATTGCAAGGTTTGTGTAAGGAAGCCGGGCTCTTCTTTTTAAATATCGGGGATATGATATCTTGGTTGAGAAAATCAAGGGGAATATAAATAATCCTCAGGTGACCAATGCGATAAGAGAAAAATATATTTTTGGAGACAGCATGTTTAATATCGGTTTGCTTTTGGCATTTTAATGGTTATTAAAATGAACAAGAGTGTCCGATGACACTCTTGCAACTTGTATTCAGTAAAAAGGTTTATTTAGCATTTTTCTTTTTTTGATTAATTACAGCCCTCATAATAAATTCGGAGGAAGTATTGGCCGATTGGACCGTACCGTAATTTAGCTTTTCGGCTTGTTTACTCATTTCTGCATCTGCAGCTATCCCTTTCGCTTCTATATATTTGTACGCATTGATGTTTTGCTTCGCATCTTTGGTCTCGGTACGTTGCAAATAAAAATGAGAGATCATATGATAAACGGTTCCTTTTCCATATTGAAAACGGATCAGGACCGCTTCTTCCCCATATCGTTCTTTCAGTTCTTTGGAGCGCATTAACACTTTAACGGCATTTCGGTTTAGTATCTTAATCGGATAAGAAGATCCTTCCAGCCACCATACCGGAGCTGTTTCTTCATCCAGAAATCCTTTGATTACCGGATCATTTTTATCCATCACTTCAATTCTGACCACTTCATCTCCGGTAGGTTTGTTATTGTAGGCTACATATCCGGGGAAAGCATGTTCCAATACCGATTTTAATGCCCAATCGGTAGTAATCAATTGTCCTCCTTCTGCAACAAAGGATGCCAACCGTCGAGCTTGATCTTGCGGAAAATCGGCAGCACAATTTACAAAAACGGTTTGATGAGGTCGGAACTTTATATTTTTCAAGTCGTGATGCGTAACTCTCGTAAAGGGTAAGCGAAGCGAAGAGAGTACCAAGTGAATATGATCGTAGCTTCCGTCAATCACAATCAGATCGTTTTTCGAAATGTCATGTATGAATTTGGCGTTTTCCCGGTCTTCTTTATCCAGCCTTTTTTTGACAATCACTCCGGAAAGTTCGTAAGCTTCTTGCATGCCTCCCGGAGGTGAATCGGGAGTTTGAGGCAAATTCCATTGTTTCACTACTTGACCATTGGCTATTCCTGTAACACAAATGAAAAACAGGATCAATACTAAATTTCGTTTTTTGAATAATAGTTGAGTTTTCATCTCTGACATCTTTTTTGTATTAAAATTAAA
>DAIQOU010000173.1:0-8971 GCA_036787725.1 Bacteroidales bacterium | reverse complement strand
CAGATTAATACACTATCGGGTATTTTTATAATATAGATTATTTATCATATGGATACAATACGAAAAGCGGTTGGCAATAGCGTATGAAACAGTTCTTATGTATTGTACCGATACTTATTTCACGTGTGTCGATCCGGATACTTCTCCGGAGCCGATCAACCGGAAAACCAACATAGAGCAGAAAGAGGGCCGGATATGGATGCGTCTCGGAAATCTTTACAAACAAATTCTCTCGATTTCTCCCGGCTTTTATTATATTTGAAGAATAAAAACGGACCGGGTAAGTTGATCCTCGGATCAACTCTATTCTTTCAATATGATTTAATAACTAAAGATAAAATAATGGAAATGAAAAAGATTATTACGCTTTTAATATTAATGCCGCTCTTGTTTTCGGCACAAGCACAAAGTATACAATCATTTAGCGGATCTTTATTATGGAAAATATCGGGCAACGGACTATCTTCTCCCTCTTATATATTGGGCACTCATCATTTGACTCCGGGTTCATTTGCCGACAGTATTCCCGGGTTGGACACAGCTTTAAAAGAAACCCGGCTAACGGCGGGAGAATTGATTTTATCCGATATGAGTTCCTTGCAGGAAAATATGATCAATGAAAGTAAAATGCCTAAGAATGAAAGCTATGAACAGTTGCTTTCTCCGGAAGATTACGGCAAACTGAATGAATGTTTAAAGAATTCTTTTGGAGCCGGATTGGAGGGTTTTAGTCAATTCAAACCGGCTATGATTTCCGTAATGTACAGCTTTATGTTGTATACGCGGGTTCATCCGGAAATTGTAAGGCCGGAACATGAAGGATTGGACAGTTATTTACAACGAATCGGTTTGGAAAATAATATACCGGTCATCGGATTGGAAACAGCGGAAGATCAACTGAATACTCTTTTTAATTCGTTGTCGTTGAAGAAACAAGCAGAAGATTTGATGTGTACGATCAGTCTTCCCGTCGAATTGGCATTGGAAGGTCTGAATTTGTTAAATAAGTATTATCGGGAAGGCAATTTAACTGAAATGTATCAATTGTCTTTTCACAGCCCGGATGATCCCTGCCCTCCTTCACCGGAAAGCATAGACAATATGTTGAAAAACAGAAATGATAAGTGGCTGGAGAAACTTCCCGGTATTATGCTTGAAAACCCTTCACTTATTGTGGTCGGAGCACTTCACTTGGCCGGGGAAGAAGGGCTATTGTATCAACTGAATCAACGGGGATATAAAGTAGAAGCGGTAAAAGAATAATTTTATTTGAATAAAATTGTGATTTTATTCCCGAAAAATTTAGTATAAATGAAATAAATTGTATTTTTTTGTACCGATTTTAATTGGACTATAATTCTGGTATGAAAAGATTATTGTTAATTCTTATTTTTCTTCCTCTTTTTTTGTTTTCTTTCAGTCAATCCAATGAAGATATATTGGATCTTCTCATCGAAAAAGATGTCATTACTGTGCAGGATGCGGAAAAATGGCGACAAGAAACAACTGCAAAAAAAGAAAATCCGATAACCCGCTTAAAAACAGCTTTTGTAAACAGTGACATTTTTAAGCTTTCCGGTTACGGACAAGCAATTTACCGCCTTTCCGACGATGCGGAAGTCAATAACACTTTCTCCATAGCTCGGGTGATCTTATTTGCTACCGGGAATCTGAATCCGCATGTCAGTTATATGGTGATGTATAATTTAGGTCCGACTGCTTCCCTCTTGGAACTTTACGGACAATATACTCCCGTAGAAGCCGTCAATATTCGATTCGGACAATATAAAGTGCCTTTAACCTTGGAAAATCCGATGTCTCCCACCAGATTGAAAACAGTTTACGGATCGCTTTCAGTGTTGGCGTTGACCGGGTGGGCGCAGGATGTGATCGGACAACAATCCGGAAGGGACGCCGGATTACAACTGTCAGGCAATCTTTTTAAGAAGGAAGACTTTTATTTGTTAGAATATTATATGGGACTTTTTAATGGAAACGGAATGAATGTCTCCGATAATAATAATCATAAAGACTTTGCCGGTACACTTATTTACAGGCCTCTCAAGGAATTGAAGTTGGCCGGTTCCGTTTATTCGGGAAAAGCTCCGTATATACTGAATGAGGAGCCGGAAAGAAATCATGTTCGTAACCGGTGGTCGGTCGGCGGTGAATACAACTCGGATAAAATATATATACGATCGGAGTATGTATGTGGTAACGATGGAGGGATTCAACGGGAAGGAGTCTATGGAGTTGCTACTTTCAAATTGCCTTACGGATTGGAAATACTTGGTAAATACGATTATTACAATCCCGATAAAAAAGCCGGTACAGATAAAACAACCGAAATCACCGGCGGAATCAACTATGAATTCGGTCCTTTATCCCGGATTCAACTGAATTATATCAACACCGGCAATAAGTTGGAAGGAACGACCAATACCTTTGCCACTCAATTACAACTTTACTTTTAAATCATAATACTAATGACTGACATACCAAAAAGAGGATTTTCAAAAGCGTTTTGGGTAGCCAATTCGGTAGAGTTGCTGGAACGATTGGCTTACTATGCTGTTTTCATTGTAATTACACTTTATTTGTCCAATGTTTGGGGTTTTACGGATATTCAGGCAGGGATTATTTCCGGATGTTTTTCGGCTTGTTTATACCTCTTGCCTACTTTTGTAGGCGCTTATGCCGATAAGATCGGCTTTCGTAAATCCATTATTATAGCTTTTTCATTATTAACGGTAGGCTATGCCGGGTTGGGTATTTTGCCGACGTTATTGGAAAGCGCCGGCTTGGTTTCTTATGGAATGACTGCCGTTTTTTCCGGATTGGAAACCAGTTCCACCCGTTGGTCCATTCTTCCGGTGATGATCTTAATTGTTATCGGAGGCGCCTTTATCAAGGCCGTTATTTCGGGGACCGTAGCTCGGGAAACCACATCGGAAAATCGGGCCCGAGGTTATTCCATCTTTTATATGATGGTTAATATCGGTGCTTTCACCGGTAAGACTGTAGTTGATCCTTTACGTAAAACGTTGGGAGATCAAGGATTGGTCTATTTAAATTTCTTTTCTGCCGGGATGACCTTGTTGGCATTGATTGCAGTATATTTCTTTTACCAATCGACCAAAACAGCCGGAGAAGGAAAAAGTTTTTCCGAATTATGGAAAGCATTGGTGAAAGTTTGTCTTAATTTTCGATTGATTGTTTTGATTTTAATCATCAGCGGATTTTGGATGATACAAAGTCAAATGTATGCTACCATGCCTAAATACGTAATCCGTATGATTGGAGAAGAAGCTTCTCCCGGATGGTATGCCAATGTGAATCCGTTGGTTGTATTTATTTGTGTGAACTTTATTACTTCATTAATGAAAAAGCGAACGGCATTGACTTCCATGACGATAGGGATGCTGATCATTCCGTTGTCGGCTTTAGTAATGTCTATGGGAACGCAAGTAGGGAGCAACTATATTGCAGGATTGCATCCGGTCGCTTTTATGATGATTATCGGGATAGCCATGCAGGCATTGGCCGAATGTTTTATATCTCCCCGTTTCTTAGAATATTTCTCTTTGCAATCCCCTAAAGGTGAAGAAGGATTGTATCTGGGATTCAGTCATTTGCACTCCTTCTTTTCTTATTTGTTTGCTTTTGGATTGTCCGGTTTCTTATTGGACCGATACTGTCCCGACCCTAAGTTGTTTGCTTCTCCCGAAGCCTATGCGGCAGCAACGGTTCATGCTCATTATATTTGGTATGTATTTGTCGGAATAGGAATTACTTCCGCAGTTGCTTTATTGATCTACGGAAAAGTTACAAGAGCATTAGATGCTCGACGGGTAAAGAGTAACGGTTGAGATTGAATGTCGAATCGGAACACAGCACCTCGAAAACAAAGAATCCTGGTTTCAGTTATAAGTGATCTGGAAACGGACCAACGGGTCCATAAAGTATGCACAACTTTATTTCGAGCCGGTTATGAGGTAAAATTAGTGGGGAGAAGATTGAAAACTTCTCGTCCGTTGTCTCGGGAATATTCCACATCGCGGATGAGATTGGTTTTTAATCGTTCGTTTTTATTCTTTGCAGAATTCAATATTCGACTATTCTTTTATCTGTTGTTTTCCAAGGCAGATGTTTTTTTATCCAATGATACCGACAGTATATTGGCTAATTATCTGGCAGCGCGTTTAAGGAGGAAAAAATTGATTTTCGACGCTCATGAAATGTATCCGGAGGTTCCGGAGCTGGCAGAAAGAAAGTTTATTAAACGAATCTGGACCGGAATCGAAGACTTAATATTCCCTCACTTGAAATACTGCTATACGGTATGTCAACCCATTGCAGACATTTACAACGAGCGTTACGGCATACATATGAAAGTGGTGCGTAACATTCCTTTTGCTCATGTGAGTATTCCGGAAATTACACAAAAACCGGAAAAGAAAGGAAAGTATATGCTTTTTTACCAAGGGGTTATCAACATGGGAAGAGGAATAGACCTTATTATAGATGCCATGCCCTATCTGGACAATTGTATTTTCTATATTGCCGGCGACGGATATGATTTTCAAACAATCAAGAAACAAATCACAGACTCCGGACTGGAAGATCGAGTGAAGATGCTGGGAAAAATACCGTTTGAACAATTGGCAGGCTATACTGCTTATGCAGATATAGGGATGAGTTTATTGGAAAATAAAGGACTGAATTATTATTATTCATTACCCAACCGGATATTTGATTTTATAAGGGCCCATGTACCGGTATTGGCTTCCGACTTTCCGGAAATCAGAAAGATTGTTTCGTCCTATGAAGTCGGGAGGTTGGTAAGTAATTACCAACCGGAATATTTAGCTTCTGTTATCAAAGAAATGTTGAAAGAAAAACCGGATAAAAATAATTTTGATCGAGCAAATAGAGAGTTGACTTGGGAAAACGAGTCTGCCGTATTGCTCAAACTGGTTGAAGAGGCAATAGCGGATGAAAAAACTTTTCGTTAGAAAATCATGATCCATAAATCTAACTTTTATATTGTAACCGGTGGTCCGGGTGTCGGGAAAACCACTTTGTTGGAAGAACTTCAACGAAGAGGTTGCCGCTATGTTCCGGAGGTAGCCCGGAATATTATAAAAGAACAGATGGAAACGGGAGGAAATGCCCTGCCATGGAAAAACAGTCGACTTTATTCGGATCGGATGTTATCTCTTTCCATCCGGGATTTTATCCGATATTCATCCGAAAACAAGTTGTTGTTTTTTGACCGAGGAATACCGGATACGTACGGGTATGAAGTCTTGATGAAATTTAATCGGAGCGAACTGCTTGAAAAGACGGTAGTCGAATACAGATATAACCGAATTGTATTTATACTGCCTCCTTGGAAGGAAATTTATCAAAAAGATGAAGAACGAAAACAAGATTTTGAAGAAGCGGTCCAAACCTTTAACATTATGTTTTCTGTATATAAAGAGTTAGGCTATATACCTATAGAAGTCCCTTGTTTACCGATTTCTGAAAGGGCCGATTTTGTATTGGATAAGATTGGCGTGAATCGTTAATTCCGGAGATGTGTCATTTAACGTTGTGAAGAAAAATTTGGTATAAGGAATTGGAAGCCTGTTTGAAAGGGCTTATGTCCATATATTATTCCTTTAACGGTTGGTTGATGAATAGAACTTAATTTCTCGTAAAATTAGTCGGTTTGAAATGAAATTATGAATCTCCGGTAAAAATGGGAATTAATGAAAAAGCTTTACCCGGTAAGAGTAAAGCTTTTCTTATAGATGGCCGGAACCGATTGATTTTATTTTGTATTTTTCGTTTTTGACTTTGAAGTCGTCGATTTTGTTTTCTTTGAACTGTCGGTTGTTTTGGAAGTTTTCTTTTTGGATGTCTTTTCCGGAGCATTCTTTATAATGTCCATTACCTCTTCATAAGTCAACTCTTCCGGTTTTTTTTCTTTCGGAATCTTATAATTATTCTTTTCAAAGGAAATATACGGACCAAAACGACCATTCAGCACTTGCAGATTTTCATTTTCCGGAAACGACTTGATATGCTTTTTGGCGTCCCGTTCTTTTTTCTCTTCGATCAACTGTTTTGCTTCATCGATGGTGATGGACAATGGATTGAAATCTTTAGGGATGGTCGTATAACTGTTTTCATATTTAAGGAAAGGACCAAAGCGACCTATTGCTGCGGTTACCGGTTTCCCGTCTATTTCTCCGACTGTTCGGGGCAAATCAAATAGTTTTAAAGCTTCTTCCAAAGAGATGGTCTCAATAGATTGGTCCTTCATCAGGGATGCGAATTGCGGTTTATCTTCATCTTCGGCAAGTCCGATTTGAGCGAAAGGACCATATCTGCCAATCTTTACAGAGACCGGTTTCCCCGTTTTC
This sequence comes from Bacteroidales bacterium, assembly GCA_036787725.1. Lineage (GTDB taxonomy): Bacteria > Bacteroidota > Bacteroidia > Bacteroidales > Azobacteroidaceae > DAIQOU01. The sequence goes on along the minus strand of DAIQOU010000173.1, from coordinate 2,558 downwards.
GGATCGGTACCCAATACCCTCTCTCCTATTTTATGTTCGGTCTTAGCAGTCGAAACCTCTTCTACAATAGGATGAAAGACTTTATAAAATCGATCAATCACTTGTACCCATTTTTCATCTCCTTCTGCGATTTTATCCAATTCCACTTCGACTCCTGCCGTGAAACTGTATTCCATTACTGCGGGAAAATATTCGATCAAAAAATCATTTACCACCAATCCGGTATCGGTAGGCATTAATTTTCCTTTATCGGTGCCGACTTTTTCTTTTTTTATATTACGATTGATTTTTTGATCTCTCAGGCTTAAAATAATAAAATCCCGATCAATCCCTTCTTTATTTCCTTTAAGAACGTATCCTCGTTTTTGGATGGTGGAAATCGTGGGTGCATAGGTAGAAGGCCTTCCGATTCCCAGTTCTTCTAATTTCCTTACTAACGCAGCTTCGCTGTAGCGTGGAGGTCGTTGAGACAAACGTTCTGCAGCTGTTGCCTCTTTCAAATCCAATGCAGTACCGGGTTCTAATGGAGGAATCAAGGAATCATCCTTTTTCTCCTCCGGGTTTTCATCTTCATTACTTTCCAGATAGACCCGCAGAAATCCGTCGAATTTGATAACTTCTCCTTCTATATAAAATTTATCTTCCCGATTGTTGCTGATATTGATTGTTACAACAGTACGTTCCAATTCAGCATCTGCCATTTGGGATGCCAGTGTTCTTTTCCAGATCAACTCATACAAACGTTGTTCCTGTGCAGATCCCTTGATCGTCCTTTTGTCCATATAGGTAGGGCGAATGGCTTCGTGGGCTTCTTGCGCTCCTTTGGTTTTCGTTTGAAATTGTCGTCCTTTGACATATTTATCACCAAACTCGGAAGCAATTTCTTTTTTGGCGGCAGCAATAGCTATACCCGAAAGGACAACCGAGTCCGTACGCATGTAAGTGATATGTCCCGATTCGTATAATTTCTGTGCTACAGACATTGTTTGGGAAACCGAGAATCCCATTTTTCGGGCGGCTTCCTGTTGCAGAGTAGAAGTGGTAAATGGAGCCGCCGGTGATTTTTTTGCCGGTTTTTTAGTAACATCTTCTACCGTAAAAACGGCGTCTTTCAATTGCTCCAATAAATTCCTTGCTTCTTCTTCGGTTTTTAACCGGCGTCCCAACTCTGCTTTTAAGACGGTACCGTCGGACATGAGAAATAAAGCTTGTACCCGGAAAGATGCTTCTGCCTCAAATGCATTTATTTCCCGTTCGCGTTCTACAATTAAACGCACGGCAACGGATTGAACACGACCCGCCGATAGGGAAGGACGTATTTTTTTCCATAAAACGGGAGATAACTCAAACCCTACAATTCGGTCCAATACCCGGCGTGCCTGTTGGGCATCAACAAGATTATAATCGATTCCTCTCGGATTTTCAATGGCATGCAGGATTGCATTTTTAGTAATTTCATGAAATACAATACGTTTTGTCTTATCTTTCTCCAATCCCAATGCCTCGTATAAATGCCAGGAAATGGCCTCTCCTTCGCGATCCTCATCGGAAGCCAGCCATACAGTCTCTGCTTCTTTTGCTTCTTTCTTCAAAGTCTTGACAACATCCTGCTTGTCAGGCGAAATAATATATAATGGTTTATAATTATTTTCTATTTCGATTCCCAATCCTTTATCTTTCAAATCACGAATATGTCCGTAACTGGATAAAACCTTGAAATCCTTTCCCAGAAATTTTTCAATGGTTTTCGCCTTTGCCGGCGACTCTACAATAACGAGATTCTTTTGCATATTAATGAATACCTTTTTCAAGTTTCAGGGTGCAAATGTACATGAATTATTGTTAAATTCCGTATGGAGAGATCAAAAAACAACTTCTAAATAAAGTTTGATTAAAGAAATTTATCTTTTCTCCCCTTGTATACTTAAAAAAATCATAAAAAACGGGCTTTCATTATTTTACTTTTTGATGTGTTTTTTCTTGTTGAATAAAGAAAAGGCTACTCAGAATTATTCCTCATCATGGTGCAATATGCGTATAAACCGGTTGATTCTACCCAATAAATTAACCGGTTTGGTATATTAATGATAATTAGTATATTTGAAAATCATTTTTTATAATCACACGATGAGAACCTGTTTTGTATTTTTATTGATACTTCCTGTGTTTGTTAATTGTCAAAGGACCGTTAACATACCGGAGGTATCGGTTCCCAATCAAACCTTAATTGCATGCAGTAACGGCAAATTAATCAATTTTAATTTGGATGCTCAATCTGTATGTTGGGAATATGTTTCGGAAGAAGATTTGGGAGGGAACAGAAACTGTTTTACTTACGATGAGAAATCCATTTATCTTCCTTTTGAAAGCGGGAAATTGATTTCTGTTGATGTGGTGAGCGGTAAAGTTAATTGGGTAAATTATTCGGGTAACACCGGCGGAGGAGTGCAAGCAGGCGGAGAAACTTCTTTGGATCTGACAAATGCTCCTTATTATATGAGTATGCCTTTGGTGTGGGAAGACAAAATTTATATAGCTGCTTTCGGACAACCCGAATC
>DAIQOU010000172.1:0-8996 GCA_036787725.1 Bacteroidales bacterium | reverse complement strand
TTTGTTTTACAAATTCTTTATCTTTGAAAGCGACTTAAGCAAAAAGTCAGAAACTATACAGGTTGGTGTCATGATGCGGCTATTGTATAATTTCAAAGATAAACAAAGATAATAACTTCATACTAAAAACAGTTATGGCAGAGAACTACGGATATGTCTCTCAAGTAATAGGCCCGGTAATTGATGTTTCGTTTGAAAATACAGACGAATTATTACCCAGAATAAAGGAAGCCTTGAAAGTGTTTGGAGATGATGGGAGGACATTGGTTATTGAAGTCCAACAACACATCGGTGAACATACTGTTCGTACCGTTGCAATGGATTCTACCGATGGAATTCGGAGAGGAATGAAAGTGGAAAGTGTAGGTACTCCTATTTCCATGCCGGTGGGAGAGCAGGTAAAAGGACGATTATTAAATGTAATTGGAGAAACGATTGATGGAATGAAGCCCGTCAATTACGATGTAACTATTCCGATCCATCGAGATGCTCCTAAATTTGAAGATTTGTCTACTTCTTCCGAAGTTCTTTTTACCGGAATAAAAGTAATTGATTTGCTGGCTCCTTATGTAAAAGGGGGAAAAGTGGGGCTGTTTGGCGGTGCCGGTGTCGGTAAGACTGTATTGATCATGGAATTGATCAATAATATAGCAAAAAAGCATAATGGTTTTTCTGTTTTTGCCGGTGTCGGTGAGCGTACACGTGAAGGAAATGACCTTCTTCGGGAGATGATCGAATCGGGAGTCATCCGTTACGGTAAAGAATTTCAAGAAGGAATGGAGCGTGGCGAATGGGATTTGTCGAAGATCGATTATGACGAGTTGGCGAAATCTCAGGCGACACTGGTTTTCGGTCAGATGAATGAGCCTCCCGGAGCACGTGCTTCAGTAGCATTGTCCGGATTGACGATTGCCGAGTCATTTCGTGACATGGGCGGCGGGGGACGCGATATTTTGTTCTTTATCGATAATATATTCCGTTTTACACAAGCGGGATCGGAAGTATCGGCATTGATGGGGCGTATGCCTTCTGCTGTAGGATACCAACCTACTTTGGCCTCGGAAATGGGAGCGATGCAGGAACGGATCACTTCTACCAAAAGCGGATCCATTACTTCCGTACAAGCAGTTTATGTTCCTGCTGATGACTTGACAGACCCGGCCCCTGCGACTACCTTCGCTCACTTGGATGCAACTACCGTATTGAGTCGTAAGATTTCCGAGTTGGGAATTTATCCGGCTGTTGATCCGTTGGAATCTACGTCTCGGGTATTAACCCCTACGATTATTGGGGCAGAACATTATAATACCGCACAACGAGTGAAGCAATTGTTGCAACGTTATAAAGAATTACAAGATATCATTGCCATTTTGGGGATGGAAGAGTTGTCGGATGAAGATAAATTGGTTGTGAATCGGGCTCGCCGCGTACAGCGGTTCCTTTCTCAACCGTTTTTCATGGCAGAAGCTTTTTCGGGTACTCCCGGTGTAATGGTTTCCATTGAAGATACTATCAAAGGATTTAATATGATTATGGACGGAGAAGTAGATGATCTTCCCGAGCAAGCCTTTTTGAATGTCGGAACCATTGAAGACGCCAAAGAGAAGGCCGCAAAACTGAAAAAGGGAAGAAGCCGATGAAACTGGAAGTTATTTCTCCGGAAAAAATTCTTTTCTCGGGTGATGTGGAATTAGTCACTGTGCCCGGAACGGTAGGGAGTTTTACGATCCTTCCCCATCATGCACCCATTATTTCTTCTTTGAAAAAAGGAGTTGTCGTTTATCGGGTGAAAGGAGAAGATGTGGAGATGAATATTAACGGAGGTTTTATCGAGATGAGAAATGATATTATTTCTGTTTGTGTGGAATAAAGAATGATGAATGCCGGATTAAAGATATTATTGGGGTCTGTGGTTATAATGATTTTGTTTTCGGGTCTCGTTTATCTTTTTTTTAATTGGTACGGGATTGGTTTTTATCCGGTTTATTTTCCATATATTCCTCTTTTCTTTACCGGTTGCGGAATTGTTTTTTCGGGGATGGTAATAAAATCTGAAAAGAAAAAGCAATCTATTCCGGCGAAGCAATTATTGACCACCCGAGTGGCAAGGATCATTGGTTGTTTGGTTATCTTGATCGGAGGAATTTTGGCAGACCGGCAGCATATGCTAAGCTTTATCATTTTATTTACTTTATTTTATATTATCTATTTGGTTTTCGAGACTGTAGTGATGTCGAAACTGTTAAAGAAAAAGATATGATATTTTTGAAAAGAATCCGGAATAAAGCGGTTTTGCTATTGTCGTTTTTTATTTTGTTCGGAACACTTCCGTTAAAAGCAAGCGACAAAGAAGAGAAAAGTTTTGATCTGAAAGAGATGATTTTTTCTCATGTATTGGATTCATACGAATGGCATATAATAACTGTAGGGGATCATCATTATTCCATTCCGTTGCCGGTGATTGTGAAAAGTGCGGAAAGAGGATGGTTTATCTTTTCTTCTTCTCGTTTGGCTCACGGACATTCTTATGAAGGATTTCAATTATCACACAGTGAAAAATATAACGGGAAAGTAGTGGAAATTTCTTCCGGAGGTGAAGAGATTCGTCCATTTGACATTTCTTTCACCAAAAATGCAGCATCGATTTCGTTATCCTGCATTTTATTACTGCTTATTTTTCTTCCGTTGGCGGCAAGCTATAAAAAAGAACCTATTCGTTCGCGTCGAGGAGTTGCAGGTGCTGTGGAGTCGTTAGTTGTGTCTATTACAGATGACTTGATAAAGCCATGTGTCGGATCTGATTACCGGCGCTTTACTCCTTACTTATTAACGGCTTTCTTTTTTATATTTATTAATAATTTGTTGGGATTGATTCCGATTTTCCCCGGAGGAGCCAATGTAACGGGTAATATTTCCGTTACTTTAGTATTGGCTTTATTTACATTCTTTATTACGAATGTGTTTGGGAATAAGGAATATTGGAAAGAAATTTTTTGGCCGGATGTTCCGGTTTGGTTGAAAGTTCCGATTCCTATCATGCCGTTTGTGGAGTTATTGGGTGTATTTACCAAACCATTTGCCTTGATGGTTCGTTTGTTTGCCAATATGCTTTCGGGACATATGATCATTTTGGTATTGGTCGGTTTGATTTTTATTATGAATACGATATTGGGTCCGGCAGTAGCCGGGGGTACTTCCGTCATATCGGTTCTGTTTTCTATTTTTATGTTATTGCTTGATGTGTTGATTTCGTTTATACAAGCTTATGTGTTTACCATGCTTTCTTCTGTATTTATAGGCATGGCGCGAGCACAGCATTCACATTCGTAATTTATTAACAATTTTAATTGATATCGTTATGTTACTAAGCATTTTATTACAAGCTGCGGCAGGAGCCGGAATTTCAAAATTAGGTGCATGTCTCGGAGCCGGATTGGCCGTAATCGGAGCCGGATTGGGTATTGGTAAGATTGGAGGACAGGCTATGGATGCGATTGCCCGTCAGCCGGAGTCTTCGGGAGATATTCGTTCGAATATGATTGTTATTGCAGCCTTGATAGAAGGAGTTGCTTTGTTAGCTGTAATTGTTTGTGCATTAGCCATATTCCTCTAAGCCATGGAACTGTTTACTCCCGATATCGGATTGATTATCTGGATGTTTGTACCATTTCTCATCGTTTTTGTGATTTTGGCTAAGTTTGCGTGGCCTGCTATAATTAAGGGAGTGGACGAACGAAGCCGGTTCATTGAAGATTCGATTCAAACAGCAAAAGAAGCTAATGAAAGATTAGCGGGAATCAAATTGGAAGGAGATAAAATTCTTGCTGAAGCTAAGGAAGAGCAACTGCGTCTGCTTAAGGAGGCTGCTGTTATGCGTGAGCAACTAATTAAAGAAGCGAAACAACAAGCCGGATTGGAAGCAGACAAAGTGATGAATGATGCAAAAATGGCGATCCAAAAGGAGAAGGAGTCTGCTATCCGTGAAATTAAGAGCCGGGTTGCAGCACTTTCCGTCGATATAGCAGAGAAAGTGATTCGGAGAGATTTGGCAGATGAATCGGCACAAATGGAATTGATCAATAAGTTGTTAGATGAAGCTTCAATATCAAAGTCTTGAAGATTAAAGTAGATTATGAGCAGTAGAGTAGGCAAAAGATATGCTAAGGCGATTTATGAATATGCCTTGGGAAAGGGAGAAGAGACACGTGTGTACGAAGAAACGAAACGGATATCCGATACGTTTTCTTCTTACACTTCTTTTTCCGGGATTATGAATGATCCCACTGTTTCCGGAAAAGAAAAGAAAAAAGTGTTGGTAACGGCAGCCGGAGATAATGTAAGCGATTCTTTTAAGAAAGCAATTAATCTTATTTTTGAAAATAAGCGGGAATCGTATATTTTATCGATTGCTTTATTGTATCAAGAGCATTATCGGAAACAGAAAGGGATTTTTATTGCGAAGTTGACTACTGCAAGCACTACTATGAATGAGGCTCAAACAAGGCTTAAACAAATTATATTACAACATTATCGATTGAATGTGGATTTTGTAAAAAAAACAGATCCTTCTATTATCGGCGGATTCGTATTGGAGCTGAACGATACTTTATTGGATGCAAGCGTCAAAACCCAATTAAATCGAATGAAGTATAAACTGATGGAGTAAAAGTCCGTTGAAAACGAGAAGAATTGTTGGAATTTAATTGCAGATTTAAGAATTCGTTCTTAATTCTTTATTTTTAATTAGAATATTTTTATGTCCGAAATAAAAGCGAGTGAAGTTTCAGATGTGCTGAAAATGCAACTGGAAGGTATAGACACCCGAGTTAAATTTGAAGAGATCGGAACCGTCCTGCAAGTGAGTGACGGGATTGTTCATATTTACGGATTAACCAATGCCGAGTCGGGTGAATTGCTTGAATTTGATAACGGATTGATGGCAGTGGTCATGAATCTGGAAGAAGATAATGTCGGAGCCGTTTTATTGGGGTCGACCGAATTGGTAGAAGAAGGCGATCGGGTGAGGCGAACCAAACATATTGCCTCTATTCTTGTCGGAGATGAATTGTTGGGTAGAGTGGTCAATCCGTTGGGACAGGCTATTGATGGAAAAGGAGATATTAAAGGGAATTTGTTGGAAATGCCTTTGGAACGAAAAGCTCCGGGTGTTATTTTTCGTCAGCCGGTAAATCAGCCTTTGCAAACCGGGCTGAAATCGATAGATGCCATGATTCCCATCGGAAGAGGACAACGCGAACTTATTATCGGGGACCGTCAAACCGGGAAAACTGCCATTGCTTTGGATACGATTATTAATCAACGATCTAATTACAAAGATGGAGACCCTGTCTATTGTATTTATGTTGCCATCGGACAAAAAGCTTCCAAGATTGCTAATATTGTGAATACATTGCAAGAGTATGGAGCTATGGAATATACCATTATCGTAATGGCATCTGCATCGGACTCGGCTGCTATGCAATATTATGCTCCTTTCTCCGGAGCTGCTATTGGAGAGTATTTCCGAGATACAGGCCGTCATGCCTTGGTGATCTATGACGATTTGTCTAAACAGGCAGTGGCTTACCGGGAAATGTCGTTGATTTTGCGTCGTCCTTCGGGGCGGGAAGCTTATCCGGGAGATATTTTCTATCTGCATTCCCGTTTATTGGAACGGGCTGCCAAGATTATAAATAATGACAGTGTTGCTGCCGGAATGAATGATTTGCCCGATTCTCTGAAAGGCAAAGTGAAAGGAGGCGGATCTTTAACTGCTCTTCCAATCATTGAAACTCAAGCCGGGGACGTTTCTGCTTATATTCCCACGAATGTGATTTCTATTACGGATGGACAAATTTTTTTGGAGACAGGATTATTTAATGCCGGGATAAGACCGGCCATTAATGTAGGGCTTTCTGTTTCTCGTGTGGGGGGAAATGCTCAATTAAAGGCCATGAAAAAAATTGCGGGGACGATGAAGACCGATCAGGCTCAGTACCGTGAATTGGAAGCATTTACCAAGTTCGGAGGAGATATGGATCAGGTAACTAAAATGACCTTGGACAAGGGAAAGAAGAATTCCGAGCTATTGATTCAGCCGCAATATGCTCCCTTACCCGTAGAAAAGGAAATTGCGATTATTTACTGTGGAAGTCAAGGCCTTTTATCGGAAGTTCCTCTTGAAAAGATAAAAGATTTTGAAACGGTATTTTTGGATATATTGGAACTTCAATATCGAAAAGAAATATTGGATGTGCTTAAAAAAGGAATAATGACGGATGAAGTTGCCGATTTGTTGGAAAAAGTGGCAGCAGAAGTCGCCGAAAAATTTAAGGTTGCATAACCTATTGTTGTATTTATTTACTTTTAAATTTCACTAATGGCTTCTCTAAAGGAAATAAAAGGAAGGATCAGTTCTGTAGGTTCGACTCAAAAAATTACTTCGGCTATGAAAATGGTTGCTTCGGCCAAGTTGCGTAAGGCTCAAAATCAGATTGAGAATTTTTTGCCTTATGAAAATCATTTGCAATCGATCCTGACCAACTTTTTGTCTTCCGAAACAAACTTTTCTTCACCTTTATCTACTGTTCGGGAAGTAAATGCCGTTGCTGTGGTCGTTTTATCTTCCAATTCCGGCTTATGCGGTGTTTTTAATTCAAATGTAATTCATTTGTGCAATGAAGTACTTTCGGAATACAGTCATCTTTCACAAGATCGTATTCATATTTATCCAATTGGAAGAAAAGTGGAAGATGCGTTGAAAAAAGAGGGTTTGGAAGTCCGGGGAAGTTATATAAAATTGATGGATAAACCGGACTTTGAAGGAGCTAAAAAGATTGCGGATCAATTGATTACAGACTTCTTAGCGAAAAAAATTGACCGGGTAGAATTGGTTTATAATCATTTTAAGAATACGGCGGTACAGGTTCCGCGGCGAGAACCGTTTCTTCCGCTTTCATTTGATCGGGAAATCTCTAAAGAACATTCTTCTTTTACAACCGATTATATTGTGGAACCGGATCGAAAATCTGTATTGGACGTATTGATCCCCAAGACATTGCGGTCTAAGATCTATGCCGTTTTATTAGATTCTGCAGCAGCAGAACATGGAGCACGTACCATGGCAATGCAAATTGCAACCGACAATGCAAAGGAATTATTGGAAGAGTTGAATATTCAGTATAATAAGCAACGACAACAGGCCATTACCAACGAGTTGTTAGATATCATAGGCGGACAGGTACATTAATATTGCCTGTCTTCCTATCCTTATATATCTCAGTCTTCTTTATACATGGACTCAATTTCATTCTTAAATTTTTCGGCAATGAAAGGCCGTTTCAGTTTTAGAGTGGTGGTTAATTCTCCTGATTCGATGGAAAAAGGTTTTTCAAGGAGTTTAAATTTTTTAATTTGTTCGTAGCCGGAAAATACTTGTTGAATTTTATTAATTCGCTCTTCTATTATTTGTCGGATTGCCGGATTGAGCAGCAGGTCATTCATGTCGATATAATTTATATCTTTTTCTTTTGCATACGTTTTCAACTCTTCGAAGGAGGGAACGATTAAAGCAGTTGCATATTTTCGTTGGTCTCCGATTACAGCAGCCATTTCAATAAATTTGTCTTCTGTCAGTTTGACTTCGATTTGTTGCGGTGCAATGTATTTTCCATTGGAAGTTTTATACAGATCTTTAATTCTGTCGGTAAGTATAATTTCATTCTCATCTGTTATTTTTCCTGCATCTCCGGTCCGAAACCAACCATCTGCAGCCAATGCTTTTTTCGTTTCTTCCGGCTTTTTGTAATAACCATGCATTACAGTCTTTCCTCTGACTTGAATTTCATTATTTTCTCCCATGCGGACTTCTACGTCGGGCATGATCTTGCCGACTGTCCCGATTTTGAAGCCTATTTCGGGAAAACAAGTGACAGTGGCTGAAGTTTCCGTTAATCCATATCCGTATACAAGTGGAATATTCACCGACTGCATCAATTCATTGATATGATCGGATAGCATGGCTCCGGCACAAGGAAAAACGATTCCGTTTTCGATACCAATTGTTTTATGCAGTAATTTATACACTGTTTTTTTGTAGAAATTAAATTTTGTTTGTATCCACCAAGGAGCTTTTTTTCCTTTATTTTTGTAGTCTAAGTTGTGTATTTTCCCTGTTTTGACAGCATCTCGAAAAACTCTTTTCATCAACGGACTTGAATCATCGATTTTCTTGTTTACTGCAATATATATTTTCTCCCAAAAACGAGGAACCGTACACATTGCATTGGGTTTGACCTCTTTTAGTGTGGATTGTATTTCTCTCGGATCTTCATTGACAGCTAATGTGCAACCTCGGGACAAACAAAAAACAGACCAGGCTTTTTCAAAAATATGAGTTAAAGGAAGTAAACACATTGATAAGAACTTAGCCGGCAGATAATCTAAACGAATATTATGTATTCTGATTACCTCCATATAATTCGAATGTTTTAAAATTACCCCTTTGGGCTCTCCTGTTGTCCCCGAAGTATAGATCAGATGTACAATGTCGTCTTCTTGAGCCGTATTCATCCGTTCTTCCACCTCCTGTTTACAAGCATCCGAACTGTGGATGGAGATAAAATCATCAAAATAAACCGAAGATCGGTCATCCGGAACTTTTTTTATTCCCCTATCGAATAATATCAATTGTTTGAGAGAAGAATTACTCTCGATCAGTTTATATGCGTTATCGTATTGAAATTGTTTTCCGACAAATAAAATTTCAATATCGGCTTCCTCAATAATATATTGGATGTTAGATAAAGAAGCGGTTTCATATAAAGGTACAGAAACTGCTCTGTTTGCAAAAATAGCAAATTCCGTATAAAAACATTCAATTCGGTTCGGACTGTAAATCCCTATATTATTTTTAGGTGTGATTCCCCGGTCACAAAGGGCATAAGCTGTTTTTTTTATTTGATCGGAAAATGTATTCCAAGAAACCGATTCCCATT
>DAIQOU010000692.1:0-2499 GCA_036787725.1 Bacteroidales bacterium | reverse complement strand
AGGGGGCAACTGCGCCTGGCGCACGGGGTCAACGCGCACTGGATTTTCCAATATGATACAATCCCTCGAAATCCCGATCCGTTTCTTCGGCATGATACAACAGAGTCAGAAGATAAAATTGTTCCGATCCCGACAAATATAAGAATTCATATTCCGAGGCATCAATATCAATGATAAACCGGTTCATGAGTCCTTCATTTACATCCAAATCGAATGTATTAACGATATGAGACCTTTGATCGGCATATAAAACCGTTAAATAAGCCCATTGGAACTCTCTCGATTGAAAGGTTTTTAAAGGCTCTTCTATCGTAACCATCTTATTATCTTTGACAAAAGTAATACTGAGTTTTTCATCCCACCAACTTTTCATCATTTCCCGTGGAGGAGGGGAACAAAGATAAGAACGGATATTCGCCCGTTTGAATAACGTTTCCATAAAATCAAAATCGCCCGGCTCTAAAGTAGCATCCATAATAGAAAACCCTCCCCACGGAATCAGGCATCTTTCGTGATAGATAAGTTCTCCGGAACGACTCAAAGAGATTCGTTTCTCCACATAATCGAAAGGTGCTTGTATTTGTCTGATCGGCACGCTTAAAATGACCTGATCAAACAAGGGTTGCTTATCGGATTTATACCGTTTCTTTACAAAGCACTTTTCTCGGTCATTATCCCATAACAGCAATGTATCCCGCTTTCCAAATCGGATGGTGTAAGCGTCCCAACAGCCGGTCTCTAAATTATAAATACTCAGGCTGTCTCCCCGAAGCTCGTAATCGGTTTCTGATCCCAAAAAACGGTTGATGGAAGAGATGCCGTCATCGATAAAGACAAAGAATTCAGGCATGGTAGGTTTTAATTCATCTTCATAAATGAAATATCCCGGCGTATAGATACAAGTACCGGCTGCTCGAAAAACATATGCCTCCATGCATTCTTTATCTGTCGATTGCCATTCTCCAAGCAATCGACCTGTATTTCCTTGAGAGTATTCCCGACAAGAACAAAAGAAACACAACCCACACAGTATCGATATTATATTTTTTTGTTGTGCCGATCCCATCCTGTTTTATTCAATTTCGGTTAGCAAAGAAGTCTATTTCGAATCTTCTTCTTGAAATTTCTTTGATAAATTATTCCGTTCAATAAAATTAAATCCAATGTCTAAAGTTACCGTTTCATACTTGTGAAAATATCGAAAATAACGTCCGTCCGTTTCAATGGTAAGGGTCTTTTGATAGGCATAAGGTTCATAAACCGGAATGCGATACAACGGATTGAAATCCCGATCCGTTTCTTCGGCACGATACAACAACGTAAAAAGATAAAACTGTTCGGAACCGGCCAATTTCAAAATACGGTTCTCCCGATCGTAAATCGGGAATCGATCGGGATAAAATCCGATATGATGCAAATAATCAAGCGGTTTAACTATTTGATCCCGCTCATCTGCATACATAGCCGTCAGGTAGGCCCAATAAAACTCTTTAGTTTGAAACACATCCAAGGGCTCCTCCACCGTAATCATTCGGTCATTCCGGATGAAAGTTATGCTGAATTTTCCTTCCCAATGAGGCTTATTCATTTCTTTTTCTTTTTTGTTCGGTGTTCTTTTGGCCGTAATATAATTAAGTATATCGGCTTGCTTAAACAGACCTTCCATATAATCATAGTCGCCGGGCTTCAGTTGCGAAAGCATGGTTACAATATCTCTATCACACGAGGACTCTTTATAATACCAGATCTCTCCCGAGCGCTTCAAAGATATTCGTTTTTCCACATACTCCAACTCGGAAGGTATCCATCTTACCGGTATAGATAATATGATCTGATCGAACAAAGGCGTATTTGGTTCGTATTGTTTTTTGGCAAACACTTTCTCTTGTCCTGCTCCGGCCAAGAGCAGCGTATCCGCTTTCCGGAATTGAAGGGAATAATGATCCCACGTTCTCGATTCCGGATTATAGAGGATTAACTCGTTTTCTTTTACGAAATAGGCCGTTTCGGAACCCAAAAAATGCTGTATGGAAGCAACACCTCCATCAATATGCAGAAAAAAGTTAATGGCAGACGGACGATAGTTGGGCGTATAGAATTTCTTATGATAAGTATAATACCCGGGCGTATAGATACAAGTGCTGTCTTCCCGAAAGACATAGGCTTCCATACTCTCTTCATCCACCGCTTGCCACTCTCCCTGCAACCGTTCGAAATTTCGGCGGGTGGCAGATTCTTGCGAGGAGTCACGGGTAGAATGTCGAGCAGTGTCCCGGCAGGAAAAAAGAATACCGACCAAACAAACCAACAACATATAACCGATCAGTCGATTCATACCATTACCTGTATTCCAGATAAGGATCCGTTTTGAATTGATTTTCCAATTGGTATCTTTCGATAAAGTTAAACCCGATATCCAGCGTTACCGGTCTATCCCAACGCTTGTAACGGTAGTAGCGCCCATCGGTTTCGATCAACACTTTTTTCCCTTGTCCCTCG
>DAIQOU010000171.1:0-9001 GCA_036787725.1 Bacteroidales bacterium | reverse complement strand
AAATAAAAAAAATAGATTAATTTTGAGGTGTTAAATACTAAAACAAACCGGAAGCGAATTTTAATATGATACTGACCCACAGATGAGAAAACCCTTTCCCAATTACCGGCAGTTGGATGCGATGGACTGCGGTCCTACGTGTTTGCGAATGATCGCCAAACATTACGGTCGTAATTTTTCCGTTCAATATTTGCGGGAAAAGAGTTTCATAACCCGGGAAGGCGTTTCGATGTTGGGCATCAGCGATGCGGCCGAGGCAATCGGATTTCGTACGAGCGGGGTAAAAATAACATTCGAACAGTTGATTACGGAGAGGCCGTTGCCCTGTATCCTTCACTGGAATCAAAATCATTTTGTCGTTTGTTATGCCGTTAAGAAAAAAAAGAACGGAGATTACGAGATTAAGATATCCGATCCGGCCGGGGAAAAGTATACCATGAACAAATCCGAATTTCTCAAGTGCTGGATCAGTTCACGATCCGGGGGAGAAGATACGGGAACGGCTTTGCTGTTGGAACCGACTCCCGAATTTTATACCGGGGATGACGGAACGGAGGATTCCGGTAAAAGCATCGGTTATTTTGTCCGCTATTTGAGGCCTTACCGTTCACAGATCGTTCAGTTGATTGCAGGACTGGTTATAGGGAGTATACTTTCTCTGATTTTTCCGTTTTTAACGCAGGCGGTGGTCGATCAGGGAATCGGTAACAATAACCTGAGTTTTGTCACCCTGGTATTGATCGCTCAACTGGTATTGTTTGTAACTCAATTGTCGGTGGAGTTTATCCGTAACTGGATCACCCTGCATGTCAACAGCCGCATAAGTATCTCTTTGATTTCCGATTTTCTGTCCAAACTGATGAAACTGCCGCTCCGATTCTTCGACACCAAGAACGTGGGAGACATCATGCAACGGATCGGAGACAACGAGCGTATCAAATCTTTCCTGACAGGCTCCACATTAACAACCTTATTCTCATTTGTCAATTTTATTATTTTCGCCGTTATTTTGGCTTATTACAATTTAACGATTTTAGGCGTATTTGTATTGGGAAATGCATTGTATGTGGCATGGATCGTATTTTTTCTGCGTTATCGCCGTAAGTTGGATATGGCCCGTTTCACGCAGGCTTCGGCAGAACAAAGCAATCTGGTACAGATCGTGACGGGCATGCAGGAGATCAAACTCAACAATTGTGAAAAGCAGCAACGCTGGAAATGGGAACGCATACAGGTAAAACTGTTCAAAATAAGTATAAAGGGACTTGCGTTGGGACAATACCAACAAATGGGGTCGGTATTTTTCAGCCAGACCACTTCCCTGTTTATTTCGTTTATTGCCGCCCGCGCCGTGATCGAAGGCGACATGACCTTGGGAATGATGATGTCGGTCAGTTACATTATCGGTCAACTGTCGGGCCCCGTCGGTCAGGTTATAGGCTTCGTTCAAGCGGCCCAGGATGCCAAGATCAGTTTGGAACGATTGAACGAAATCCATAACAAAGAAGACGAGGAACAAACGATAGAGTCCAAGATTAACGAACTGCCTTCCGACAAATCGATTCATATCGAAGAGTTATATTTCAGTTACGACGGGGCAGACCGGGATTATGTACTGGACGGTATCAACCTGACCATCCCCGAAAATAAGATAACGGCCGTTGTCGGGGCCAGCGGAAGCGGTAAAACCACTTTGATCAAACTGTTGCTGGCATTCTACCCGCCCAATAAAGGGAAGATTAAAATAAAAGACATTCCCCTCGACGATATCAATCCTCATTTGTGGAGACAAAAATCGGGTGCCGTCATGCAGGACGGATTTATCTTCTCCGATACTATCGCCAATAATATTGCGGTAGGAGAAGAATCGGCAGACAAAAATAAATTATTCCGGGCCGTGGAGATTGCCAATATCCGGGAGTTTATCGAATCGCTGCCACTCAAATACAATACCAAAATAGGGATGGAAGGCAACGGTGTCAGCCAGGGACAGCGGCAACGATTACTGATAGCCCGGGCCGTATACAAAAATCCCGATTTCCTCTTTTTTGACGAGGCGACCAATGCTTTGGATGCCAATAACGAGAAAATAATATTGGACAACCTGAACGATTTTTATAAAGGAAAGACGGTGGTTATCGTGGCCCATCGGCTGAGTACGGTTCAACATGCGGACAATATCGTTGTCATGGATAAAGGAAAAATAATAGAAGAAGGCACTCACCGGGAATTAACCGCCAAAAAGGGAGCCTATTATACACTGGTAAAGAACCAACTGGAATTGGGCATGTAAAAGAGAACGGCAATGACAAAAAAAGATACGGACAAGCCGGATATACACACGGAAATAGAACTTCGCAGCGAAGAATTCCAAGAAGTCTTGGGGAGTGTACCCTCTTGGATATTGCGACGGGGCATTACCCTTATCGGCATAATTATTTTTGTTATTCTGATCGGCAGTGCAGTCTTTAAATACCCGGATGTAATATCCGCTCCCATGACGCTTACGGGTTCCACGCCTGCGGCAGCATTGGTTGCCCGTACCTCGGGCAAAATACGGGAATTGAGCGTAACGGACAAACAGGAAGTAAAAGAAGGAGATTATTTGGCCGTGATAGAAAATCCCGCCGACAAAAACGACATCCGTATATTAAAACAATATATCGGACAATTGAACCGAAAGATCGATACTCTTGTTGTTTTACCGTCAAAAGACTTGAATTTGGGATCTTTGCAATCTCTTTATTCGAATTTTTACATCACTCTTTTCAATTATCGGGAGTTTAAACGGTTACAATACCATACTCAAAAGATTCGTTTCATGGAAGAAAGGATCGTTCAGTATCGGGATTATTATGAAAATATCCTGGGTCAGGAGGCAATCGTAAACGAACAGTTCCGGCTGAATAAAAACCAATACGAACGTGATTCGGTACTGCAGCGGCGGGGAGTATTTTCTTCGGAAGAATTGGAAACTTCCCGCAATCGATATTTGCAGGGTTATCTGTCCTTGGAAAATATTCGTTCCACCATTCAGAACACGGAAATGCAGATCACTCAAATGCGGGAAAACCTGTTGGATACCGAATATCAATACCTGGATAAAAAGAACCAACTGGAAACGCAGTTAAAAACTTACATTTCTCAATTGCTCTCGGAGATACAACAGTGGGAATTGAATTATGCTTTAATGACCCCGATAAACGGTTCGGTCACTTTTACCGACTATTGGGTGGAGAATCAGAACGTGACGGCCGGATCAACCGTATTTACGGTTGTCCCCGACGAAAACAAACAAATTATCGGGAAAGCCAAAATGCCGTTGAGCCGCTCCGGAAAGGTAAAACCGGGCCAAAAAGTAAACATCCGTTTTGCCGGTTATCCGGATAATGAATACGGGACGGTCAAAGGGAAAGTGAAAACCGTATCGATGGTTCCCGCTAAAGATGCTCAAGGGATCGGTTATTACACCGTGGAAATAGAATTACCCGACGGATTGATTACTTCTTACAAAAAAGAACTTCCCTATTTGCCCGAGATGGAGGCTCAAGCCGATATTGTAACGGAAGACATTTCTTTACTCGAGCGCTTCTTTATGCCGCTCCGGAAGATATGGACAGAAGGTATGGAAAATTAACAAAGAAAATATTTTATGTTGTATAATACAGAGGAAAAACACTCGCTGTCAGACTTTATTTATGAAAAGATCAGTTCCAATATTCATTTAATGGAAGAAGATAATGGTCTATTGGAAGGCAAAATGGGAATGGTACTCTTTTTGTATCGTTATGCCCGGGTAAGAAATGCGGAGAAGGCACGCGAAAAAGCAGACGCTCTCATTGATGAGATTTGGGAATCCGTACACTTGAACGAACTGCCTTTTTTCTTTTATAAAGGACATTCGGGAATAACCCGGGCCTTCTGTTGGCTGGAAGAAAAAAAATACCGGAAACGGATGAGGACCTGAAAGCTTATATGAGATCGGTAGATTTCTATATTTTCAAAGAACAGAAAACCAAAACACCGGTATTGATCGATCCGGAGAGCGGTTTATTCATATCCGGTATTTACCTTTTATCTCGTTGCAATTTATCCGACCCGGATATACAAAGCTGTTATTGGCGGGAAAACGCCATCTATCTTGTAGAAGATTGCGAGAAGATAGTATATAAAAAAACAAACGGCAATAACATTTTTCTTCCCAAACTTAATCTGAAACTTCTGAATTCGATTTTATATTTTATAATTGAGGTTCATAAAAAAAAGGTATATCCTTATTGTACAACTAAACTTATCGAATTTTTATGTCTCCGAATTCCGGAACTGATAAAAGAGTCCGAAATACACGACATCATAACATCCGCGTATTTGCTTTCTTTAATAGAGGAAGATACCGCTTTCCGGGAATTTATCGATATAAACTTAATAAAGGATTCTATCAGCAAATCTGCCGATCGGATTGAAAATATATGGAACTTTTTATCGGAGGCCGCATGGAACGGGTTCTTATATGAAAATAAATATATTTTTGAGAAAACGTATTTGAATATCCTTCAATACAAACCGGAATGTGTTCATCTTTTATACGATAACCGGACAGAAAATAAAGATATATCGATAAAGGAATTGATTTGGACCGGGTTCGGATTATTAACATATTAAAAAGACCTGTTTATGAAAGGAAAGAGCAAGATAGATCTGAAAGAAGTAACTTTCTGTATCCCGGTTCGCATAGAATCTTCCTATAGAATACAAAATCTGAAAACACTACTGAACTATTTGGATTCGTTTCTCGACACCAATTATATCGTAATGGAAGCAGATCGGACCTCTCGATTCACAGATACCGGGAAGATCCGGAATTTGAAACATGTTTTTATACAAGATGAGGATGTAATATTCCACCGAACCAAGTATATCAACCGGATGCTGCACCTGACAGAAACACCTTATGCAGCCATATGGGATACCGATGCCATTGCTCCGATAGAACAAATAGAGAAGGCTCTTACCACTTTACGTAACACCGAAACTACATTGGTCTATCCTTTTTCCGGCGCTTTTATCGCTTTGAATGAGATTGTAAGCATGCATTTTTGCAAGACCTTGGATATTAATTGCCTGAATTCCGATATTCTTCCCAAGTCTTTCCTTTACGGTTTTTATTCGGTAGGGGAAGCTTATATGGTAAATGTACAGAACTATTTAAAGGTCGGAGGGGAGAATGAACATTTTTACGGATGGGGTCCGGAAGATGCGGAAAGGAATGCCAGAATCCGGATACTGGAAATGGGAGTCGATAAAATAGAAGGACCTTTGTATCATCTGTTCCATACCCGGGGAATTAACAGCCGGGATTCCAACCAAGAGAATGCAATGAATAATAAAAGGGAGTTTTGTAAAATATGCGGAATGACTACTGCTGAATTGCAGGATTATATCAAGACATGGAGTTGGAATAAAAATCAGATAATCAATGAAGATCATGGAAACAAATAAATCAAATGCATTCCTGTTTGTTACCCACCAAATCAATGATGAGATTTTAGAACGGTATTATCAACTCCGGGAAGAGATAAAAGGTGTCGGGGAATCATTTTTTTTATTCCATAAAGAGGAGGAAGAGAATAACACTCCCGAATTGTTACTGTCCGAAAATATAACTTCATTCTTTTTCAATACCGATTCGTTGAATGAATTGGATTACGAACCTATTGAAGATACTATTGTTCCCGGCAGTAATCATTTTGCTACACTCCGATTCTTTTTGGACAATCCGGATTTTAAGTATTATTGGGTGATTGAATATGATGTAATATATACCGGAAACCGGTCTGACTTTTTCCGAAATTTCAATTCCGGTGATGCTGATTTTATATCATCCCATATAGAACGGTTTCCTGATAAACCTCATTGGTATTGGTGGAACACTTTACACCTTGAAAAGATAACACTGCAAAAGCATCAACTCATAAGGTCATTTAATCCCATTTATCGTATTTCTCACCCGGCATTGGTATTTTTAGATCACTTATTAAAAGGCAGAAAGAATTGGGGACATCATGAAGTACTAATTCCGACAGCATTAAAATATGAGGGATTTAAACTCTTGGATTTCGGAGGAAAGGGAGAGTTTGTCTTACCTCAATTCGAAGAAAAATTCTATCTTATGCCCTCTGAATATACGACCGGAACCATGAGAGATAAGCCGCAAATAAGTAAAAAAGAATTATCGATAAAGAATAAATTATTACATCCGGTAAAAACCGGAAATGAAGTGAGAAAAAACAAAGAATGCAAAAGAAGAGTTGCCTTATAATCCGATAGAAGGAGAGTAAAATAAGCATAATTTGAATTCTTTTTCTTATATTCAGACCCGTGAAAGAAAGAAAAACAGTGACCTTATGGACCTGTTTCTGTTTGTTCTTTATAACAGGAATAAAAGCACAGCAAAACGTTACCGGAATTCCCGGAGTGATATTGCCGGAAGATTCTTTATCGCATTTTTCGGATTATTTTATTTACAATACTTACGATTTACGACATCTCCCGGACACGTTGGATCGATACTTCAACTCGCACTTTTATTCCGGTTTCAAATCTTTAAATGCCATAAAGGAGTGGTTTAATTATATTCCGACAACGTTTAATCTGCTTTGCGAAAAAAAGAACCGACTCCCATACACCGGAAAAATCGCCTATTCCGATAAAAAGGAATTTACTTATTTCAACGGATTATTATCAGGCTTATATTATACTTTTTATGATAACGGCCGTGTAAATTACACTTCTTATCATGTAGATGGATTGGAATTCGGATTACACACAAAATACCGACAAACCGGGATAATCAGTTACCTGAATACCCGGTTTTGCAGTCTTAACTCCGGTTTTTCAATCGAATTTCACGAAAACGGGAATAAAAAAGCGGAAGGGAGGTACAACACATGGGGTAAATATTTTATTAAAGATGCCAAAATCGGTTATTGGACCGAATATTATGCTACGGGAAACCGAAAATCGGAAGGAAATTGGGGCATCCTCCCCGGATATGCAAGTACATTCGGAGACCATCCCGGAAGAAATGTGGAAATCGGAGTGTGGAAATATTACAACAAAGACGGAAGTATTCAACAAGTTAAAGATTACGGAGAAAGGGGTTGCATCCGCTTGGAAGATTATCCTCCGATACCGATAATAACCTTGCCGGCGGGCTCCGACTGTATTCCCGGCGGCAATTACTTTTCTGTTAAAACACTTCCCTTTGATTCTATAAGCAAGGACATTCCGGACATTTTGAAAACAGCCGGGTATTATGATATAAAAAATCGGGAGATAGATTGTTTATATGAAAAAGCAACGGATATTCCCTTTTCCGGAAAATTGATTATTCGTCATCCCAACGGAAAAATACATTCGGAAAGCTATTATGAGAAAGGGGTAAAATCCGGCATTTCCCTAACCTATTATGAAGATGGAAACATACAATCCGCTTCCTGCTATTTAGGAGGATTCAAATATGGTATTCAAACCGATTATTATCGAAATAAAACCCTCCAAGCCCTTTCTTGTTATGATTGGGGAGCCCGGCAAGGGGCTTTTATTCATTTCTATCCCGATTACATAATGAAAGAAAGAGGTGAATTGATCCGGAATCCCGAAACCGGTAAAAGTTATCAATACGGATACAGTTATGAATTTCACGAAACAGGAAATAAAAAAGCAGAAGGAAATTGGGGAGTAAAAAAGGATTCGATAAAGAATACCATCATAAACAGGAAAACCGGAATATGGAAACTATACAATAAAAACGGGATCTTGGTAAAGGCAGAAGACCTCGGTAATTTGTTCTAAACCGTCATTTTAATGAGACGAATCATATACAACATAATAATTGTTTTGCTTTTTACTCTATTTATCACTCCCCTGCATGCACAGCCCGATATTGATTTCGATATCGTGGAGGCCGATCATTTTTTTGTTGCAATGGTAAAAATAAAAGAAATAAACATCGTTTTGGTTAACCACACCGCAATGATACAAAGCGGAGGACCGGAAAGAAAAATAATCGAATTTAAGGTGGAAGTTCTTGAAACTTTTTGGGGAAACATAAAGGACAAGGAATTTACGGTAAGTTTCATCCCCGGCAATTCTATTTTGTTGACCGATAAACAAGAAAAACAACCAAAGTACATTCAATCGGGACCGTTTCCTTTATCCGATTTCAAAAAAGATTCACTCATGATAATGAATTTATGGAACCCGGAGCGAAAATATTATACGTTTGAGAGCAATTCCTACGACAATCTGAATTACATTCGAAAAAAAGGAAAAAAACAGTTGAATCCGTATATTTTATCCAATGATATCAGAAGAATAGACACAATTCCTTGGTCTGTCGAAGAAATTCGCACATTATACAATATCATTTCCCTGAAAGAAAAAGAAAAACGCATGCAACAATTAAAAGAAATCAAAGAAAGTACCAAAAACCCGGCAATACGGGAAAAATGCAATTTAATCATGGAAAATAATATGAATTATGGAAACGATTACGGGAAACCGGTTAATGATAAACAGTAACCGGTATTTATATTGAAAAATTCTTCCGAACTCATTTTTATCCCAAATTAGACATGAGAAAATCCGGGTACCGGAAACCGTCTTCTAAGGTCGCATATTTCTCGTCCGGTTACGAATCGGATGCGATTACTCCGTGAGAGGTAAACCGTCATAATGCGGCGTTCGAAAAAAGACGGTTAGCAAAAAAATAAGACTGCACCGGAACAATCCGTTCAACGGCACTTCGAAGATACTTTCCGGACTCGCCGTAAGAGCCAACTTCGTTTTGCTGCAAAATGCAAATTCAAATTGCAGCAAAACACGAATTCATTTTGCGGCAAAACACCGGGAGTATTTTGCGGCAAAACGAAGTTGCAAGTTGCTGCAAAACGGAAACGCATTTTGCAGCAAAATGAAAATACCCGTCCATATCACCCGA
>DAIQOU010000691.1:0-2499 GCA_036787725.1 Bacteroidales bacterium | reverse complement strand
TCGGATCGTACCGGGTCTGCAAAGTCATCCACCAATTGGACGAACTTCATCGTTATAAATGCATTTTTGAAGCGATACCGGCCGATTTGGACTACATTCCCATGCCGGACGTACCGATTCCGACTCCTCAATCCATTGAGGCGCGAATTTTTGATAACGTCGACCCCTTAGGTATCGGGCGTGTAAGAGTTAAATTCAGCTTCGATAAGCGCCCGTGCAGTACTTGGATACCGGTCTCTACTCCGGATGCGGGAGGGAATGACAGTGGACTTGGACCCGTAAACAGGGGCTTCACCTTCCTGCCGGAAATTTCGGATTCCATTTTAATTTCGTTCTTGGACGGTGCAAAATTATCCCAGCCTTATGTTTCGGGAAGCATGTTCCACAACAACAATTCCAAGGACAGGGGCGGAGCACTCAATAATATCAAGACGATCATTACCCGGAGTAAACACATGATTCGCTTCGACGATACAGAAAATAAGGAGAGTATCACTATCATCGATAAAAATAAAAACGTAATATTTATCGACACAGCCGAAAACAACATTACCATTACCGCCAATAACAACATGACACTCAATGCGACGGAAACGATGACATTGAATGCCAAAAATCTGAATATTAATGTTCAAGAAGATATGACTTCTTCCATCGGGCTGAACCAAAACACGACCATTGGCGAAACCCGTTCCGTATTGTCTAAAAACAACAAGGAAGTAATACATAAACAATCCAAAATCGAAGTGGGAAAAGCATTGAATCAGACATCGGGCTCGTTAAAAATGATTACTACAGAAGGAGACTTTATCGGAAAAGGTGCAGGAAATACCTTGTTGCAGGGACGAATCGATGCCCGAATCAGTAAAGGAGGATAAAGTATGGCTGAGAATTATTTCAGAAACATCAGTTTCAATTACGACCGGACCAATGCAGTACCGAATCCCGTGTTCCACAAATGTGTGATTGAGTTTTTCCGTTCTCCTCTTCAAGAAAAGAAGAAATTCGGAATAAAAGAAACCCATTACAACGGGGAGTTCGGTTTTGACCGGTTTGAAAAAGACATTTGTCCGAGCGCCTCCATACAAGGAGAAGGAGCTTACGAACTGTTGGGGGGATTAGTTCCTAAAGTAGAGATTGTTTCGGGATTGAGAAAATATGCCTGTCCCTTTATGTCTTTATGGCCCCCCGGCATCGAAGGAAACGAAGAAAACGATAATAACCCCAAAAGCACAGCGACTATATATGTAAAAGCCGGGCCAGTGAAAGACGGACCGGGAACGGGTACTTTTTCCATTCGTTTCGAATCCGGAAATCCGGCTGTCACCATTAATGGGAAAGACGAAGATACTCTTTCTTTATCCTTGGAATCGGCACAGGCAACTCCGTTAACGCTGGAATGTCTCAACGCTTTCGGAGATCCCGATGCGACTCCGTACAGCAGCAATTTCCTTGCATCCGCCTGCCACATCAATGCTTATATAGAAGATGAATTTGAAGAAGATGATGTTTGTATCGGCCGGTTGATCATTATTCCGAACCGATTCATCTACTATGCAAACTTGATCCCTGTCATTGTACGCGTACAAGAAAGGAAAAGAGACGGAAGCCTTGCCTTTTTGAATCCCTATCCGCAATCCATAGCAGACTTCTGCAATAACGAATTGCCGGATTTTCTAAATAATAGATCCTTCAATCAGGCCTTGATCCGGTTTCGTTACGATTCTTCTCAATTAAAAGAGTTGGAAATCGTAAAAGACGAATTTCAGCAGAACTTAAAAGACATTTTCGGAACGGAATTATCGGGATCCGAGAGTCAAAAATTGGAATTTGTGGATAATATAGAACAACTGTATCAAAAAAACATCCAACGAACGGATATCGAATACTTAAAAGCAAAAGCGAGAGAGGAAAGCAAAGTGGATGAAAAACTCCAAAAATACCTGGAACGTTTTGAAACAGAATTCAATTACAGAGAAAATGACGGTGTTCAAAGGAACCATGCCAACCGCGTAGCCACCCGAGCATACAATCACCGTAAGACACAAGAAAAATTGCAAGAATATAAAGACGCCGTAAAAAAATACGATGAATTATTGGAGGGGGTTGATCTCGCAAGTGGGAGCAAACTGAATAAGACGCATAAAATCCATGTTTTCTTCTTTGCCGACATAGAAAAAACAAAATCCGCTTATTCTTCCTCTCCCACGGCGTTTGTCCCGGCATTTTCTCCGACCGGACATGGTACGGCTTATATTTTTTCTTCTTGCTTAAAGGAATCCTTAGCCAAGGAATTGGTTGCCCATGAAATAGGACACGCATTCGGATTGGGACACACCTTTAAAAACGACAACAGTTTAGATAATGAGAAATATATCGATAACGAAAATCCAAATAAAGCGTATTATGAACAGGAAATAGAGAAATTAAACAGGATAAAATGCGACAAAGAAAGTGAATTGAGAAATCATCAGACTCCTAATTTTGAGAAAAATTTAA
>DAIQOU010000170.1:0-9006 GCA_036787725.1 Bacteroidales bacterium | reverse complement strand
TTTTTTCATTACGAACTTTTGATTTACCTCTTTCAAAAAGCCGGATTTATTATACAATCCCACAAAATTCATCCCCACATTATTGATTCCTATCGTCCGTTCATTTCGTATCGTATTACCCAAATCAACACTATCACTGATGTAAGCACCTTTATCCCAATTATAATTGGCAGTATAAGTCAGAGCTGCATTTATCCAATCCAACAAAGGAATATATTTTAGAGGAACATTATAAGTAGCATTAAAAGACTGAGCATAAGCTAATGGAGTTCCCATATCCATAATACTCTGTTTAACGGAGTCTTTCCATATCTCATATTCATCAGGACGTATCTGTTTGTTCACCTGTACATGCGGGGCATCGATCCGGGCCTGCGTTCCGGTAGTTAATGACAGATTGAGATTGGGAGTCAGATTCCACTGGATATTGGAATTTCGATTCCAATAAAATTCTTCTTGAAAGGAAGCATCAATAGGATTAATCCCCCCTATATTTTCAATATCCCTCAATTGAACTTCGTTATAAGAACGCGTTATTTCCGAATTAAAACCGATGGAATTAGGTAAATAATTAAAACTCAATTCATTTAAAAACCGCAATCCGGCGGATTTTTTCTGAGTTGCAGCAGGCATATTGGAAGAAGTATTCTCACCTCCGCCTCCCAGATTCTTAAAGGGAGTAAACGGTTTTATCATGGGAGCATAATTATAATCAGCTACCAAGCGCGTAGTGGTACTTCTGTCATATTCTGTTCCGATATCCTGTTTTTTACTCTCCGAAAATGCATAACCAAATGAGAAATTTCCGGGATCATAAGGCATTGGGGTTTTACTTCTGATATCCACTTTCACATTGGTTAAATTGATAGACCTCGTAACTATTTTTTCTTGTGCGTAATTTTTAATAGAATCCTTTTCGGCTTTGGTCTCAACCGCATCCAACGCTTCTTCCAACAAGATATCCTCATTCAACGGATCGTATTTAGGACTGACCACCTGTTTAGAATATGAATAATACAAAGGAAGGCTTACCTTAGCCTTTTCCGGGAAAAATTTGCCCAATTGAATATTCGTTGCTATTGTATATTCATACTGATCATCCAGGTTCCGTTCCATTATACCATCTTCCAAGCCGCCAAAACCGGATGTTTCTTTTCGTCCCGAAAAATTAACCACACCCAAATCAGAAACAGCCACATTCAGATTAGCATTGCCAGCCCATCCCCCGTCTTCATTGAAATCGGTCAATCTTAACTCATTTACCCATATTTCCGTAGATTTAATTTCTCTTGAATTATTACGGATTCCAATCATAACCGACTTAATGTCGGAAAAAGAAGGATTTCCTATAATAGAAATTTTATTGGCCGGTTTTTCAGGATCCGATTTCGAATAGAGATTATTATAAGATGCATTTCCTCTTCTTTTTTCCCGGTTACGATCCAACTTAAGATTGGTAAATACCGAAAACGGAAAATCAAACATATTTTCTGTAGGCCACACAATTTCGGCATCACTGTCCCCCCGATACTCTCCATGCGGAGTTATCTTCAACGGAATTTCGTATTCGTAATAATTATTTTTGTAATCTGTTCCCAAACGCATGAAAACAGAAAGGTCATCGTCCTGTAAATTAGTCAAATCGTCCGTAAGTTGTTCTGCATGCACAAACATCTGCAAACGTCTGTATAAGCGTGTATCCAATCCGGTCCCTTTATATACCGCACGAGCATCACCCGGAGCCAAATCCGATACTTTTATAGATAAAGACTGTTCATTCTGTTGAAGCAACTGAGACTGCCCGATCTCATAAGCCCTGCTTACTCCCGGAGGAATGACATAACTTACCGGTTTACGAGATACCCCGTTCTCTTCCAAGTTAACAGCCGAAACACTCAATGCGGTATTGGGATTAGGAGAAGTTCCCGGTATATTCAACTCTTGTTCGTAGACGCGCCAATCTCCTTTTACCAGCTCTAAAGTACCAAAGCGCAAAATAACCGAATCACTGAAATTATGAAGAAACATTCTCATAAAACGAATGCTGGAGAAATCTGAAATTCTTCCGATATTCTTATAACTTGATGATTCACGGATAGGAATTTTATATTGGTACCAGGTAATGGGTTTAGTTTCCTGTCCCGATTCTGTTTCCAATGTAATCGTTACTTCTTTTTTATCTACAATAAAGTTCTTTCCCACCTGCATTTCATCTCCGTGAGGACTCAATCGAATCTTATATTGATAATACCGTTCATTCTCATTCATGGTATTATCCTGATTAATATCTTCCACATCAGGAACATTTCTGGCTGAAGTATCGTAATTCTCCGGAGACTGCTCCGATTCTACGGAATTTCCTTCTGTTCCATTGTATTTTTTATAGCGTTCCAAAATGGAGAGTTGTTGCTCATCATAATCGGAACCCCGGAAATAATGATAATTATCTCCTGCCGGGTCATTAAGAGGAGAAAATTGATCAGCTGCCATATTTTGAACTTCTGCCGGAAAAAGATTTCTAATCCGATTCATGTAGGCAGCATATACATTATTGCCGGTCTGTTCTTCTTCTGTACTGAGTCCGTTCAATCCTACATCCTGAAGTGCCCTGCTGCCTGCCTGATTATCAAAAGCATAAGTTATAGATTGATTTTTAGGAACTTTCCCCCAAACAGTATACTCCACAGCAGAAGAATCTCCATTGATCGGAAGACCGTTTTCAAAAAATTTCTTTTCATCTTTTAATACATCTTCCGAAATATCACCCAAATTAAAATAAAGATCTCCACCTTCCGAATTCTGATTAAAGAAAAAAGGATCCATCAACCAAAATTCAATATATTCAATATTATTGGACTCAAAATTAATATACGATTGAGGAATACGTCTCATGATTCCACCCCATCGTTTTTCAGGATTTTTTAATTGCAATTTTCCTCCCGTTACACTTATATTCTCATCATCCAAATTATACGGTCCTCTTTCTTGCGGATAATAAGCCAAATTTAATACAGACAAAGAAGTAGACTCGTTATTCTCATACCGGCGACTGGGAAATAATTCAATTTCCTTAAATTCCCTCACATACGGATTGGAAAGTTGGATCTTGTCTCCCTTAAGATGGGAAGGCATTAAAGAACTGCGAGGACGAGTAAATATCGGACTGATATTATACCAAGCCAATAAAGCGCGATTTTTACCGTACGAAATATCGTTGGATCTTTCGGCTTCCGGAAATAATACGCTGTTATCATCTCCCCGGGCATCTCGCGGAGTACCGGAAAGTACCCATGAATACGGGTCGTGTACATTAATACTCACCTTTGCCCGTTCAAAATCATCAATATAGGAATAATCTCCACCATATTTGCTTTTATAATGTCCGGCAATCAATTGAGCATATTCTGCACTGAAAGAGATTTGAGAAGGTGCTGTCAATTCCAATAAAGGGAGCTTGTCAAATACATTTGTCAACCACTGAGACTGGGTTTTATAATTTATATTGAATCCGAACAATGTGTTATTTACTGCTTCTTCTCCTATATTAACTTTTGCAGTCAACGGCATCTCCTTCAGATTCATAACAGTTCCTCCGATTATAAAGTCAGGATTGATTTGGTATTGCAAATCCAGCCCCATTAGGGTCTTTCGCTGCATTCCGAAACCGGCCTGATTCTCGGATTGGATATCAATTTTGGCACCAAAATAGGTTTCATTAACAATACAAACTTCACCGGCCGAATAATCCACCACATAATCCGTATTTTCCATTAATGTAACCCCATCTGCTGTTACTCTCACCGAACCGCGTGTAACACTAAATGAATTAAGGTTATAACAATTGGCAGCAGTTCCTCCCCCTCCTGAGGACGAACCGACATACTCTCCTCTCAGGATAAACTTATTTTTTTCGGCCATTTGCTGAGCAATGGTCAACGTGGTGTCATACAACTCTTGATACACATATTTATCGGCAATAGCATCGTCTCCGATCTTGGTTCGCAAATGAGACCCGAACGGTTCTATTACCGGAAAAATAATCTTTCCTTCATTTGCATATACCGTAAATCCTTCCACAAAGTCAAAATATCCGTCCGGGTAGGCATCCAACTTAGCATTTAAACGGTCGAGATTCATTACCCGAAGCAACAACTGATTCTTCACATTTCCTTCCGAGAGATAATTTAAATAAGTTCCGGTAGTGTCATTTTGATATAAAATGTTCAACTTAAAACCTGAACTCTGCAAGGAAGAAGTATTTAACGAATACACATTCTTCATCATCAAATGCCAGGAAGGCATGGCAGGAGATTGAGTAGTCCCTTTCAATAACTTCACATATAAATTTTGTGTAGCTCCTTCGGAGTTATCGGTTGCAAATTCCCCAACCTGATATGTATTTCCCGCATAAGTATATTGATAGGCCACTGCCAGCATTTCATCAGCCTGCAACGTTATATTTCTCAATGAGATGTATCCCAACTGTTTATTCAGCGTATAATAAGATTCCGACAACTTCCGGGCATTCTCTATTTTTTCATAATCCCGTCCTCCTTCCATAGAAGTCCCTGCAAAAGCCTGATTGACAGTACTCATATTCCGAACGCCGGGATAATTATTGGTTACTTTGGAATATAAATCATTGGTCTTATTGGAAGGTATTTCCAAACTGTTCGACGACCCTACAAAACCGGGATTACTGATGTGCTGTTTATTTTCCCCTAAATCGGCAAAAGCAACCAAGTTTCTTACCTCATCATAATTAGAACGGGTATTGGTAATCCAAACTTCTATTTTTTGAATAGTAATCCCGGAACGGATATAAGGTAAATCTCGCATGGATTCATCATAATGATCCCTGAAATAATGCCCCAGGAAAAAGTGTTTATTTTCGTCATAGGCATCCGCCTTTATCTCAAACGGATTGGTTTGCTTTCCTTGTCTGGATGAAAGGGATTGAGACTGCGATTCCTGCTGTGACAAGATAGCTCCGACTCTAAGCTTTCCGAATTGAAGTTCGGTTTTGATACCAAACAAAGCAGATCCCCCCCGAATCAATGAATTGGAAGTAGTCATACTGACATTTCCTCCCTCCAATACCTTAATAATTTCGTCTTCTTTTCCCTGATAAGCCAGATTTATTTTTTTAGAATCAAAATCAAACGTACTTTCCGTATTGTAATTCAAATCAAAATTAACTTTATCTCCTACTTTGGCCTTTACATTGGCTTGTATCTGAGGATCAAAATCAAACGAAGTACGGGTTCGTTGGTTTTCCGTCAATGTCGGATTACCTGTATAATTACGTTCGATAGCCATCTTAACATTCACGGAACCCTGCGCCTGCAACTGCACCCCTCCCGGACCGAAAATTTTCTCGGCCGGTCCCAGATCAAATTGCATATCAAACATGGAAAAAGCATCTTCTGCCCCTTCTTCTTTCAATAACTCTTCCTCGTATTTCTTTTGATAAAAAGATTGCATGCTCTTTCTCAAACTATATTCCAAATATTGTTCATGTGTAAGAGACATGGGAGTCGCTACTTCTACATTACCGATTTTCGAACGCATAAGATATGAATCGGTAACCGGATCATATTCAAACTCGGATTGTAAATTTTGAGGGGTTTTTAAGTCAATGGGATATTGAGTAGTAACATCCTTATATTCTTCCGGCACGGTCTTGGCAACCGGGAACCGGGTAGTCGTGTCCCGGGGAGGAACCGAATCTCGTTCTTGAGGGAGCTGAAGAATCTCGGTTATCTCCGAAGTTTCCGGGATAAGTTCAACCTCCGGCAGTTCCATACTAAATATGGAACGATCCGCATTTAAAGAATAAATGCCTATAGAAATCAGCAGTATTCCGATCAGTATGTATTTCCACAATTTATTCATTCGATAAATCAAAGCATTTTCAATGCCGCTTTTATAATTTCTTCTACTGAGAATTGTGGTTTTTCCTTTATTATTTTATTCACAACCTTGCGGGATGCTACTTGATTAAAGCCCAACATCATCAAAGCGGAAACCGCTTCTTCCGGCATTTTACCGACCGGCTCGACAGCTTGTTGCCCGACAATTTCCTCCGACAACTTAATCTTATCTTTCAAATCGATAATTATCCGTTCTGCTGTTTTGGCTCCGATTCCTTTCACCGTTTTTAATGCACCGGCATTTCCCGAGGAAATAATAACCTCCAGTTCCGAAGAAGAAAGAGAAGACAATACCATTCGCGCCGTATTGGGTCCTACACCCGACACACTTATCAGTGCCAGAAACAAGTTTCTTTCCCTTTTATCTATGAAACCGAATAATAAATGAGCATCCTCTCGAATCGATTCATATACATACAATTTCACTTCTTTTTGATTTTGTAAAGTACTGTATGTATTAAGTGAAATATGAGCCAGATATCCCAATCCTTTAACCTCAACCACAACCCATGCAGGGTTCAACTCCATAATTTCACCTCTTATATAATCCAACATAAAAGACTTGCACTAATTAACTAATTATGATAATAACGAAATAAATTTAAAAAGCGTATATTTATTGTAAATAAAATTTATGCAGAAAAGCACAAAGGCGCCTTCCGTCTTCATACTCATTCCGGTTTCTCCTTCCGCTCCAACTTTCCGTCCGGAGTATAAAACTTCCAAGTGCCTTTGGGTTGATTTTTTGAGTACTTTCCATATATTTTCAAGGTACCGTCTTCATAATATTCACGGTATTTTCCGCTTCTCTTTCCGTCTTTAATTTCAGACTCGCTCCGAATGGCGCCGTCGGGATAAAACTCCCGATACACATTTCCTTGAAACTTTTCTACGTAGAAACGTTTTAATTCACTCATAATTTCTCCTTCAGACAGTTCTTCCTCATAATCGACGCTTGTCTCTTCTTCCTCTTCCGGATCAACTTCTTCATAAGGTTTGTAACCCAACAACAACCGGGTATCCACCTGATATTTATCTCCAATCACCTGAAATCCCGCATGAGGAAAAGAATAAACAATATTCCGATTGGGTTGTAAATCATTCCAAGCTCCGGAACTTAACAATGGTTTCATCAACGGAAAAAACTTCCGGGTATTCAAATAAGTAAAAAAAGTAGAATTTTCTTCAAACCGGGAAAGGGTATTCTTAAACTCTTTGTCATCTTTCAACAATCGTTTTTGCTCGTAATCTTCCACAAAGGACAACAAAGAAGCCGGTTTATTGCTAAATACCACATAATCCTCTATGTAAGTATAATAAGGCTTCTCAAATTTATCAAACATTTTACCGAAAAATAAGCGGAAAAATCCTTTCATTTCAGTATATTTAATCTCATACCCTTTATAGTGAACGGTTTTAACGTTGATAGGAGTTCTTTTTTTTACTTTTCCTTCGATTATTTCCATATTTTTTCTTGCATCTTCCCGGTTTTTTACCCGTATGGCCAACATCGTTTCCGGTTCCCGACCCAATAAACCCGGCTCCGACTGAGTAAGAGCAAACTCTCCTGACATCCAACTCAAAAAATGTTCTTCCAAGGAAATACCGAATAATGATTCCACCTTTCCGACGGATGATTTATACGTTTCATACATTTTTTCATCTTTTTCAGCCAGCGTTTTTTCCAATTCCCGGACAAAAGTGATCGGATCATCAAAGCCAATATTAATATAAGAAGCTGTTCTTTCGGATAAAATGCTGTGAGCCCTCATCATTTGTTTTCCGGAATGGAGAAAAGCAGTAACATACGGATCCGGTTCTTCATTCAAAAAAGTATATCCTTTTAATTCCATTTTATCTTTTCCCGAATCAAAACTAAATCCGGCATAATTCATCGAATTGCTTATCAAAGAGACAAACTCATTTTTCTCTCCCATATATATTTCCAAAAACGAAGGCAAATAAGCATAATTAATAAAGATCCGACACAATCCTTTTTCGGGTGTTACCTTTTCTGTTTCAATAAAAACAGGATTCAATCCGATTTTCGGATCATTCCGTTCATCGATGGATGCTTCTATCAACGATGAGGAATAAGAAGCAATATAATGGTTATCCACAAATGCGGTATACAGAATATCTTTGGTTTTCGGATCTCGCAGTTCCATAATATCAATTTCATTATAGGTACGATGTGTCACACGGTAATCCATTAGTTTATACAATTGTTCGGCTTGTGTCTTTACCACATTTACTTTCGATACTTTCTGCAAGTCCACGACAAATAAACAGTCCCAAAAACCGGGACGAACCTTATGCCCCGAAATCATCATTTCTCTTTCTCCGACCAAGGATAATAAATTCTTATTTTCCCGAAATACAGAATCCAAAAAATGAGCCCGTTCGGAAATCTCCGCAAAAGATTTACTTTGACTCAAACACTGCCACGGATTACTTCCGCTGAATTTTTCCCAATCCCGGACCGGGTTTTTAGATTGGATAATAAAAGCTGCATCATGGGGAATAAGGTAAATCTGTTGAATTGACTTATCCGGAGATAAATATACAGAAGCCAAGTGGTAAACGGCATAAGCAATCATCAACAACACGACTCCCCCTATAATTCGTCCGATTATTTTCTTCTTTTTTTTAGGATACGATTCGAGAGGAATGTGAACCGTATTTTCCTGTTGTGGATATTCGTTCATTGAAAGATTAATAAGAATAAATATATGAATGTAAATGTATTAAATATAAAGCTACGGTTTAGATTCTCAGCTGATCATAAACCATCCCGTTTGATTATTTCGGTTCAATTGTTCCAAGCGAGTTTTCAATATAGTATTCTTCGGGGCTGTAAGTAAAGGATCTTCGGCAAGAACCTCTTTTGCAATATCCCGTGCCAAACTCAATATTTGTCCGTCTTTTCCCAAATCCGCGATCTTCAACTTAAAAGGAATGCCGCTTTGTTGTGTCCCGTCAATATCTCCCGGCCCTCTTAATTTCAGATCTTCTTCCGCAATAACAAATCCGTCATTGGTTTCCGTCATAATGGAAATTCGTTTTCGTGTAT
>DAIQOU010000690.1:0-2504 GCA_036787725.1 Bacteroidales bacterium | reverse complement strand
GAGGACAGACTCAAATAAAGGTTACTATTATTCCGAAACCGGGAAGCCCCTTCCCTGTATTGGAATATACTACTCCCGCTTCTTTGGTGAGAAATGAGAAAATAGATATTACCTTGTGGATTACAGCCACTTATCAATTTGTAGATATTGAGATCAATATGGATGTTATGCCGGAGGCTCCTGCAGGAACCGGAGATGAAGGAATATGGGAATGATTAACGTAAAACAAATAGCAATGAAAAATAAAAATATAATAAAGGCTGTACTCTTGTGCTTTGTATGTTTAACTATATTTTCGTGTTCTGAAGAATGGGAAGATAGCCCTGAAATTGAAAATGGATTAAAACAAGGTATTGCAGTTACGCCAAGAATAGGAACCCAATCCTTGCCTGACACTTTGCAATGTAACTTGTATATTTTTTGGAAACCTTCGGGAGGAAGTGAGTATACTTTTAAAGAAAGTAAGATTTTAAGTGCGAACTCCGACAATGTTCTCAAGTTTAAAAACAGTGAGTTAAAAGATAAAATGTATCGTTTTTTGTTTGTTGCAACCCCATTCGGAAATCCCGAAATAATGACTTTGAAAACCGGGGGAAGCGCTTTGACAGAAAATGATAATTGGAGTGATATTCTGTTTCGTGCCGTTGATACACTTCTCACGGAAGACAATTATTATGGAGTGACGGATAAAACCGGAGCGGAAATATTAGCCGGAGATATTATTCATGGTGATTTGTCAAGAATGGTAGGCCAACTGGTATTGGATATTTTCAGGTTTGAAAACAACATTACGAATCCGGTGGATATTGTTTCGGGAGATGTTTCTTCTGTACTTGATCGTGTAAAGAAGATCGAGATTGTATATACAGGGTTGACGAAGGATGTGGTTTTTGACGGAGCTACCACTATACTGAAAGAAGCTGATGTGTGGGCAGATCCTTATACGATCACTTTAATACCAACACTGCAATCTGATTTAAGAGTAACATTGCCGCAAGTAACAAACCGGTTGGATGTGGCCGGTTCGGGAAATAGAGGAAGTGCAAGGATAAAAGGAATTTGCGGACTTCCCTCCGACAAAGCTGTCAGGTGTAAATTTACTTTTTATTATTACGATACAACTCCTACCTGCGGATTGAGTGATGGAGGTAATCATACGGTTTCATGTTTCGAAGAAAGGAAATTGGAACTCAATCTTCCCAAAGCAACTGAAATGTCTGCTTTATTGAGTGTGCTGTCCGGGTATTATACCGTTAACAAAGCGGGTATTCGATACGACAGAATTATTGACTTGGGAATCAATTCCGGATTTACGTTGGATACAGTGTGGGAGAATGATAAGTAGAAATAACCAATAAAAATTACGATAATGAAACACTTACTAATAATAACGATAATGATGGGGATGTTTTTTTCTTGTCAAGATGATATTGGAATAGAAAAAAACATACCGGAAAATGATGATAAAGATAAAATACCGGTTAAACTTTCCCTGTCTTTGGGCACTTTATTGGAGAATGCTACCGAATATGTCACCATGAGATCGACTGCGGCAACAACAGCAAATGATGTAAAAGCCTATATTCCTACCGACTGTTATGTTTTGATTGCTAAAAAATTCGGAAATGATTGGATCGTGGATGATTTATTTTACCATCAGCTGATTAGCGGATATGGTTATGCAGATGTAAAAGATGATACACCGCTAAAGGATATTGATTTACTGTTAAGACCGGGAGATTATCGAATGACAGTAATTACTGCCTCTCAATTTGCTGTAAAATGGAATCCGGATGTTAAAATAGGAACAAGGATTGAGGAAAGTAATTTGCCTTGGTTTTGTACCTATATAACAGGATCGGGAGGTGGTTACCCGGAAATTGAAGGAAAAAAATATTTGGGTTGTGAAATATTTTCCGGTAAAAAGGATTTTGAAATCCAAAAGACAACCGAGTTGGATGGTACCGCTTTACCTCAGGATTTTGTAATGACATTGAATCGGGCGGTAAGTCAATTCAGAATTTTGTTAAAAGATACCACTATCGCCGGAAATACTTGGATCCCGGCTGCACATCAAGTGGTAAGGGCTGTATTAAGAGCGCCTTCGGGTAATGCGTTTTGTTCGGGATTGAATGTTTGGGGAGAAGGATGTTACAATGAAGAAATTCGAGAAATGACCTATGCTGCTTGGAGTAAAACGGACTTGGAAACAGGGGTGGATGGAAGTCAATACTATGTTTCCGGGACTCGTACACGGGTACATGCAGTAAATTATTTTTCTGCACCCGGGAAGGATCTTGTTGTTACGGTGGATAATGTAAATGTGTCTGCAATTTCCGGGGCGCCGGAGTATATAAGTACGAGTTCGGCTCCCGGCACTCCTTTAGTCCATAATAAAATTACCGGAGTGATTTTCGGGCCGGCAGCAACTATTGATAGCCAAAATCGCGAATTGGAATTAATCCCGGGAGATGCAGGACTGTTACTTCCTCCTTATACAGAGT
>DAIQOU010000689.1:0-2511 GCA_036787725.1 Bacteroidales bacterium | reverse complement strand
TAAAATGTGCATAACCCCGGGTGAGCGAAGCGTAACCCGGGGAGGCAACTCTCTTCAATCTCCGGACC
Source organism: Bacteroidales bacterium (assembly GCA_036787725.1). Lineage (GTDB taxonomy): Bacteria > Bacteroidota > Bacteroidia > Bacteroidales > Azobacteroidaceae > DAIQOU01. The sequence goes on along the minus strand of DAIQOU010000689.1, from coordinate 2,443 downwards.
CCGAAGCGGGTTCAACCTCTTCCAAGAACAATCGACATTTTGAGTCATCTTTTTTGTATCTCAAAAACGTATCGAATACCCGATCACAGATTGAAAATCGTATTTTTAAAAACCACTTAAAAACATTCTTTTTAATTGCGTATTTCCTTAAAAATAAGTATGTTTGTTCTATTGCTTCCAAACTCGGAAAAAGAATAACTTCTAATCGGAAGTACCTCCCGCTTTTACAGCATGTACTTCCCATTTCAACCGGAAGTACCTTCCACTCCGGTCGCATGTACTTCCCACTCCTAAATTACAGCAGTGAAAATATTAAAATATCGCAGTAACCATGTTAAACTTATGCGGTCAAGGTAATAAGTCCGGCCGACAGCAATATACAATCCATCCTTTTTCCATTCCCAACTTTTCCGACAAAATAACTTCTTCTAAGTACGAACAATCTCTCAACCGTCCTCTTTTATTGAAAAAATGACACATACGATCAAGCTGATCACAATATATAAGCAACTTAGCTTTTATTAACTAAAAATATTAGTTGTACAACTAAAAATATTAGTTTATTTGTATTCGAATATAAAATAAACAGTCTGAAACTCGTATTCAACAGTTGCATCAACGGGCATACACACGCTATGGGTTTCGGCAGCGTTTTAAAAATAAAATCAGTACATATATGAAAGGGTTAACAAATAAAGAAGAAGAGATCATGACTTTCTTGTGGGAAAAAGGTCCTTTGTTCGTTAAACAATTGCAAGATTTCTACGAGGAACCCAAGCCTCATGTGAATACCATTTCCACCATTGTCCGGATATTGGAAGAAAAAGGATTTGTAGGACATTATTCCTTTGGGAAGACACATCAATATTATGCATTGATCGGTAAAGAAGAATATCATAAGCGAACATTAAAAGACGTTATTAAAAAATATTTTAATAACTCTTACCTGGGAGTTGTTTCTACCTTGGTACGGGAAGAAGATATTTCCGTAGATGAATTGAAACAACTGATACAAGAAGTGGAGCAAGCTCATCAACATAAAAAATAATCTTCGGTATGGGACTCCTCTTTGTTTACATTCTTAAATCATCCGTCGGTTTGATTATTCTTTATCTTTTTTACAAATTATTTCTGAGTAAAGAAACTTTTCACCGGTTCAACCGGGTATTCTTATTAAGCTTATTTTTCATTTCTTGGATTCCGGCGCTTTGCAGAATAAACATACAACCTACAGAAATCCATCAAACTCTTTCGGAATGGGAACAATTACTTTTATTGGCAACCGATTCCGGAACTGTTTCCGATCCTGTAAGATCTTCTTTTACTCCGGTACACCTTATTTTAGTTGCGTATTGGTCAGGTGTTCTTTTCTTTTTCTTAAAAAGCGTATATTCATTAATTCGTATGGGACTGTTGATCCGTCGGGGAAGGAAAGAAAAAAGAGGAGCTTATACACTCGTTATTCATGACAAACCGCTTCCGGCATTCAGTTGGATGCATTACATCGTCATTTCACAGAATGATCTGAACGGAGAATCCGCGTCCGAAATAATAATGCACGAATCGGCGCATATTCGTCACCGACACTCTTTTGATCTGTTATTGGCGGAAATCTGCATTCTTTTTCAATGGTTTAATCCGGCTGCATTGTTAATGAAAAAAGAACTGCAGCACCTCCATGAATACCAAGCGGATGAAACCGTTCTTAACACAGGCATCGATGCAAAAAAATATCAATTATTATTAATTAAAAAAGCCGTTGGCTCACTGCGCTTCAATTCAATGGCCAACAGCTTTAATCACAGTACACTTAAAAAAAGAATCACTATGATGTTAAAAGAAAAATCAAATCCGTGGGCACGACTGAAGTATTTATATATACTTCCGGTTGCCGCAATTTCGGTCACCTTGTTTGCCCGTCCCGAAATTTCCAATCGATTGGATGAAATTTCAGCTGTCAAAGTTAACGATTTGAGTATAATTACGGAACAAAAACCGGAAGATAATTCTTTCCGTACGGAACAGACCGTTGTTACAAAAGAAAATCGGAAAAAAAATTCATCTGAAGAACCGGACCAAGAATTGGAAATTAAGTTCTCCCCGGAGACGGGAAATCCGATGATTACTGTAGGTGAAACAACAGGAACTGCAGAACAAATCATTATTAATAATACAGGATCAGCGGAAGACAGTTTATCTCTTCCACAAAATAAAAAGTTCGGAATCCACCTTAGTTTGGATGATAATGCTCCGCTTATTGTTGTGAGCGGAAAAAAATTAACTCCGGAAGAATTCGACCGGTTAGAGCCGGAACAAATTGAAGAGGTAGCTATAATGAAAAATACCGAAACCGAAAAATATGGAAAAAACGGAATCATATTCATTACTTTAAAAGGGGAAAACTCATCGGAAGAGAAACCAAAAACCCCCGGGTCGATCGAAA
>DAIQOU010000688.1:0-2512 GCA_036787725.1 Bacteroidales bacterium | reverse complement strand
ATCGTTTACAATGGAAAAATAAAAAGCAACGAAAAGGAGAATATATTTATTTACAATATATAACATATAAAAAAATGGAACAAGGCTCTTTCAATCCTTACCGTGGATGGGAAGATCTTGAAAAAGCATTGGTAACAGCCGACATTCTAAATTTGGATGAAAAACGAATCCCTTTTCCCCAAGATGAAAGACAACAAGACTATTTGATGCATCCCAAAAACGTAACGTTTCAACTGTTGACTCCTTTATCTTCTCAACTGATTCGATTCGGATCTTATTACTTTTACTCCGATTATTATCCCGAATTAAACGAAATCCAACGTATGAATCTTATCATGCAAAGCTTATTCCCCGTTGAATAACCAAATTGATTTTTAATTCTTCAAATAACAATCTGCTCACCGGTAATTTTAACATCTTAAAGCATGCTTTGCAAGAATACAGTCGTATTTAACTAAAACAACAAACTCTTATTATCCCAAATTAAGCATTAGAAAATCCGGGTACCGGAAACCGGCCCCCAAGGTCGCATATTTTCCGGCCGGTTACGAATCGAAAGCGATTACCTCGCGAGGCGTAAACCGTCATAATGCGGCGTTCGAAAAAAGCCGGTTAGCAAAAAAATAAGACTGCGGCGGAACAATTTGTTCAACGGCATTCCGAAGACACTTTTCGGACTCGCCGCAAGACCCAACTTCGTTTTGCTGCAAAATGCAAATTTAAATTGCTGCAAAACACGAATTCATTTTGCTGCAAAACACCGGGAGTATTTTGCTGCAAAACGAAGTTGCAAATTGCAGCAAAACGGAAACGCATTTTGCTGCAAAATGAAAATACCGAACCGTATAACCCGGAAAACCCGCAGTCGCAAAATAATCGCCCGATCAACGAATCCGAGATAATCCGGAGAAGATAGATACCCGGATGTATTTATCTTTTATACACTTACTTTCCTCTTGCTTTCGGCATACAAGAAGCAAGATAAAAAAGAGCGATTAAAGCCTGTATAGCTCCAATCGCTCTTTACCGATTACTTTAATATATAACCCTTTCTTATTCAGCTCAAACCGAAGGCTTCTTTTATTTTTTCCGTAAAATCCGTTTTTTCCCAAGTAAACAATTCCACCTCTACTTCTATTGGAGCAGGATTATATTTAGAAATAAACCTTTTGGTTACGGTGCGGGGAGTTCTTCCCATATGGCCGTAAGCAGCCGTTTCCAAATAAATAGGCTTGCGAAGTTTCAACCGGTCTTCAATAGCTTTCGGGCGCATATCAAAAATTTCGCTTACCTTATCGGCTATTTGACTGTCACTCAACGCAACCCGACTTCTTCCATAGGTATTGATAAAAATATTCATCGGCTCGGCAACTCCGATAGCATAAGCCACTTGAACCAGTACTTCATCGGCAACTCCTGCCGCTACCAGATTTTTAGCAATATGCCGGGAGGCATAAGCAGCCGAACGGTCTACTTTGGAAGGATCTTTTCCCGAAAACGCGCCGCCGCCGTGCGCTCCTTTTCCGCCATAAGTATCGACAATGATTTTTCTCCCCGTTAATCCGGTATCTCCATGCGGTCCTCCAATCACAAACTTTCCGGTCGGATTGACATGATATTTTATCTCTCCTTTATCAAATAAAGCTTGTACTCTGGAGGGATATTTTGCTTTCACCCGAGGAATCAAAATCGTTTGAACATCTTCCGCTATTTTTCGTTGCATAGCTTCATCAGCTTGTTGTTGAGCTTCGGGACTGTTATCCTTTGGAAGAATGAATTCATCGTGTTGGGTCGAAATCACAATGGTATCGATGGCTTCCGGCGTACCGTCTTCGTTATATTTTATTGTCACTTGTGATTTGGCATCCGGACGAAGATAAGGCATTAATTCATTCTCGTTTTTACGAATATCGGCCAGTTCAATCAACAAACAATGAGAAAGATCCAATGCCAAAGGCATATAGTTCTCGGTTTCATTGGTAGCATATCCGAACATCATCCCCTGATCCCCGGCTCCCTGATTCAGCGGGTCCTCCCGCTCTACTCCACGATTGATATCTCCCGATTGTTCATGAATGGCACTGAACACACCGCAGGATTCAGCTTCAAAGCGGTACTCGCTCTTTGTATACCCTATTTTTTGAATTACCTTACGGGTTACTTCGGGAATATCGACATAAGCGCTTGATTTTACTTCACCGGCCAAAACCACTTGTCCTGTAGTAACCAATGTTTCACACGCCACTTTGGAATTGGGATCATAGGCTAAAAACTCGTCCAGCAGAGCGTCCGAGATTTGATCTGCTACTTTATCCGGATGTCCTTCCGACACCGATTCGGATGTAAATAAATAACTCATAATAATTTATACAATTAAACAATGGTTTAATAAAAAGAAAAGCAACAAATCTGAAGAATTACGTCGAAACGGAGAAGAATCTTATTTTAGCATTTTTTTCCGTGGTTGCAATCATTACAAATCTGTCCACTTATTAAATTTCGAGACAAAAAT
>DAIQOU010000687.1:0-2517 GCA_036787725.1 Bacteroidales bacterium | reverse complement strand
GCTTTATACCTATAATGACATAATCGGCTATGGCATTCAATCGCGGAACTTCTTTAAAAAACGGAAAAAGTTTGGTTCCTCCGGTATTACGATCGAATTCGTAGAGCAAATACCGGCCTTTGCTTTTAATTTTGATATAAATACCTTCGTTTGGAGCTTTTAAAAGATTCTTTTCTCCATCGGAAACAATATAATTTTCAGAAATGCATTCCCTAAAATATGCTAAAAAGTCTTTCATTCTTCGGTTTGGTTAATTTCGTAGTATAAGTTCATCGATCGGTGATTCAAATTGTTGATTACGTTATCGATCGATTGCATTTCAAAACCGGTGCTTTCAACCGGAAGTTCGCGAACGGTTATTCGATTTTCTTTATTGTCTTCGAAGGCAAACAGGTAAGCTCCTATATCTTGGGGATCAAGTTTTTCTTGATCGTTATATCCCGATTCCCGGATAATATCTTCGTTAATCTTATCTGATGACAACATGATAAGATTATTCAATTCCCGGATAATGTAGTCGCTGTGCGTGCTGATTAATACGCGCAAGCCGCTATTCACCATTTTAGCCAATATGCGTGCCAGCAGGATTTGGTTGTCGGGATGAAGTCCCAACTCGGGTTCATCAATAATAAGCAGGTCGTCTTTTTTTACCAAATGTCGGAGATAGATCAACAGACTTGATAAGTTCTTGATAAAGGAAGCGGTCAGATGAGATCGGATCCGTTCGTACGGGGCATTATCGGGAGTGAAAAATAAGGCTCCTTCGTCCGAAATCGAGATGTTACCGTGTAATATTTCTTTTTCAATGTAGTCGGCTAATCCGGCATAAGGAGATTGGATTTGTTTGATTCGTTTTAAGTCCGCAGTAAAACTTAATGTATCTTGAATGGGTAGAGGATATCTGTTCCGTTCCGAATTGGAAGGTATAAGGTTGTTTATTTTATTTACAACCAATTCGTCGACAAATGTATAAACCGAATTGCGTTCTACCGGGAGCATATAGGAATGAGCCCAAAAACCGAAAGAGAGTAACTTTTTTAAATAAGTTTCCAGATATTCTCGCATTTCTTTTTGCGAGATTGATGGGTCAGCAATAGAATGTTTGTCTTTAACAGATAGGCTCAACAGGTCTGTGTCTTTGTTCTTTTTATACCTGAAAATAAAATTACCGTATGAAACTTCTTCTTCCAATCCGGCCTTTTTAAGTCTCGAAAAGAATTCGTTTTCGGAATCGCATAACCGAGCATGAAAATCTTCAAATCCTGTTGATTGACCGAATACAAATGGAATATCTTTGGAATAAGATTCCGCAAACTCTTTGGCATATGAAAAGATGGAAGTCGAATCGATCGGTTCGAATTGTAATCTCTTTTCCATTAGCTTATCCCATTCTATCAAAGAATGTTCGGTTCTGAAAAACCGATTTATGAACCCGTAAACAGCATAACAGGCATAGGTTTTACCGGTTCCGTTAGGACCGCAGAACACAGTCAACTTTTTGGACAGGTCTAATTGCATTTCTTTTATTACGCCCAAATTCTGAAAAGAGATTTTCATGATCTTATGAATTATTTTACTTTTGTTTCTTTATTTCCTCTTCCAATAACGCTGATTTCTCCCGTTCGAGCGTTACTATCCGTTCGTACAACTCGACGATCTTATCGATTGGGTTAAATGTCGGTTGATAATAATTGTTATATGCAGATGAGTGATCATTTAAAGTATTGGAAAAGATATTTACAGCTGTTTCCTCCTTAAAATTTCGTATGGCTTCTTCCGAAACATTCAATGCGTCTGCAATCTTTTTCATCCAATCGTCTTCCAACACTTCTTTTGCTTCAAGTCGGGAGACGGTTTGCTGTGAGAGGTTGAGTTTCTGTGCCAATGCCTCTTGTTTTATGCCGAGAATTTCACGCATGCGTTTAACGTTGTGTCCTTCGTGGATCGGCCGGTGAGTTGGAGTTTCCGTATTCATAGTCTGTTTGTTGTTATATATGTTATGATTGCAAATGTAGAAAAAAACGACAAGGTAAAAAACTCGCTTGCGAGTATTTTACTCCCGGGGTACTTATTCCCGGTTTTGAGTAAAATATTGTCTTTGTTTCGGTTTACTTTGTATCATGTTCAATTATAAAAATCAAAACTATGGAATCCTTTAATTTGCAACCCTTACAACAGTTTTTGGAAGAAGAGATTCAACCGGCGGAATTAGCCGGTTTGTTATTGACCGTCCAACGGTTTTATGTAAGAATGTACCTGCTGTTAAACAGCCGGAACGAAGAGCCGTTACCTTACCCCTCCGATATGGAACGGGAAATTTATAATTTGGAAGAATTGTCTGCTGCTTTGCAACGGTGTGTTTCCGGATCTGGGTAACGTTGAATCAATCGATTTGAAGGAGCCCTTTTGTCCCGATGACAGGGGGCTTTTGTTTTGGTGTATAAGAAGCTTATTCCATTTTGTATTCAATTAATATAAATAATACGGTCGTTTTTATAAAACTTAATTTTTGTTTTG
>DAIQOU010000169.1:0-9076 GCA_036787725.1 Bacteroidales bacterium | reverse complement strand
AAAGGCGTGCTCCTTCTCCCAGATGTCCTGCCACTTCTTTTCGATTCTTTTCGGGAAGAAGTTTTTTTATTATATGGTAATTAGAAAATATTCATGTAATTTTGCATAAGTCAGATCACAATATATTATTAAGATGGGAATTTTCAGTTTTTTTTCAAAAGATAAGAAGGAAACATTGGATAAGGGATTATCCAAGACGAAAGAGAGCGTATTTTCAAAAATAACCAGAGTAGTAGCGGGAAAATCAAAAGTAGATGAGGATGTCCTTGATAATTTGGAAGAAATACTGGTAACTTCGGATGTGGGGGTTGAAACCACGTTGAAAATTATTTCAAAGATAGAGGAACGTATCGCTCGGGACAAATATGTAAATACAAGTGAACTGACTCGTATTCTCCGGGAAGAGATTGCTTCCTTGTTGACCGGAGATGAGCCGGAAGCCGATAATTATTTTGAATTGCCTTCCGATAAAAAGCCTTATGTTATTATGGTGGTGGGAGTAAATGGAGTAGGGAAGACTACTACCATTGGAAAGTTGGCATATCATTTTAAACAAGCCGGAAAGAAGGTGTATTTGGGAGCAGCCGATACGTTTCGGGCAGCAGCTGTCGAACAACTGGTTATCTGGGGAGAGCGTGTAGGGGTTGAAGTGGTTAAACAAAAGATGGGATCAGACCCCGCTTCGGTAGCTTTTGATACCTTAAATTCCGCTAAAGCTAATGGCGCCGATGTCGTTATTATTGATACAGCCGGACGATTGCACAATAAGATCAATTTGATGAATGAGTTGACTAAAATAAAGAATGTAATGAAAAAAGTGGTTCCGGATGCTCCTCATGAAGTCTTATTGGTGTTGGACGGATCTACCGGACAGAATGCATTTGAACAAGCCAAGCAGTTTACTGCGGCTACAGAGGTAAATGCATTGGCTATTACCAAACTGGATGGTACGGCCAAGGGGGGGGTAGTCATCGGAATATCGGATCATTTTCAAATTCCCGTTAAATATATCGGATTGGGAGAAGGATTGGAAGACCTTCAGGTATTCAGGAAACGGGAGTTTGTGGATTCACTTTTTGGAGAGAATGAAAAAAAATAAGGTTGATATTATTACATTGGGTTGCTCTAAAAATCTGGTTGATTCGGAATTGTTGATGAAACAATTTGTGGAGAACGGTTATACGGTCTCTCATGATCCCGATGAACCGGAAGGGGATATTGTTGTTATTAATACGTGCGGATTTATTAACGATGCAAAGGAAGAGTCAATTAATTTAATTTTGGATTTTGCTAAAGCACGGAAGCAAAATAAAATAAAAAAGCTTTTTGTAATGGGGTGTCTTTCTCAGCGTTATCTGAACGATTTGGAACAAGAGATACCGGAAGTTGACCGCTTTTACGGGAAATTTAATTGGAAATCCCTGATTAAAGATTTGGGGAAATCGTATTACAGTGAATTTTCGAATGAAAGAATACTTACAACTCCTCCTCATTATGCGTATGTAAAAATAGCGGAAGGATGTAATCGAACTTGCAGCTATTGTTCCATCCCGATTATTACCGGTAAATACCGATCGGAAAGTATGGAGAAAATTTGCGATGAAGTAAGTAAAATGGTCAAAGGAGGAGTAAAGGAATTTCAATTTATAGCTCAAGATTTGACTTATTACGGACAAGATCTTTATAAAAAGCAAAATTTGTCCGAATTGATAGAACGGGTTTCGGATATTCCCGGAGTGGAATGGGTACGGTTGCATTATGCCTATCCCGCTCGTTTTCCGATGGATCTGTTGCGTGTAATGAGGGAACGGGAAAATGTATGCAGTTATTTGGATATTGCGTTGCAACACAGTTCCGATAAAATGCTTCAGATCATGCGCCGGAATATTACTAAAGAAGAAACGATCGATTTGATAAAAAAGATAAGAGAAGAAGTACCCGGTATCCATTTACGAACCACCATGATGGTGGGACACCCGGGAGAAACGGAAGAGGATTTTGCAGATATGTTGGACTTTGTCGGTCAAATGCGGTTTGAAAGATTAGGGGCCTTTCCTTATTCCGATGAGGAAGGAACTTATACTAACTTGCATTATGAAGATACCATACCTGCAGAAGAAAAACAAAGAAGGATGGACGAATTGATGTCTGTTCAGGAGACCATTGCCATGGAGATGAACGGGGAAAAGGTCGGAAAAAGGTTTAAGGTAATAATTGATAGGGAAGAGGCCGATTTTTATATCGGTCGTACCGAATACGATTCTCCGGAAGTAGATACGGAGGTGTTGATAGAAAAGGACCGATCGCTGGTTACCGGTAATTTCTATGAAACATTCATAACGGGTTCTTTATCTTTTGATTTAACAGGGATAGTCCAACACAAAGCAATCTAAAATACTTATTATGAATACAGCGAAGTTTATATCCGAATTATCCGATCGACTGCAATTTCCCGAAAAAAAAATAGAGGGACTAATGAGCAGTTTGGTAGAGGTTATAACGAAACAGTTAGAAGATGGGAAAGCGGTTTCGATAGCTACTTTCGGAACTTTTGAATCGAAAAAGAGAATCGAGCGTGTTTGTGTAAATCCTTCTACCGGCAAAAGGACACTGATCCCACCCAAGTTGGTAGTGAGTTATAAGCCGGCGCCCACATTAAAAGATAAAATAAAAGAAGGTTAAAGTTATGAAAGAGAAAATTAATCTTCAGGAGTTGGCATCCTTGCTTTCCGAAAAAGCCGGGATTTCGAAGAAGGAAGCGGAGATTTTCCTTCGTGAGTTTTTTAGTTTGGCTGAAGAAGCACTGATTAATGATAAGCAATTGAAAATTAAAGATCTCGGTTCCTTTAAAGTGATTGGAGTCGAAGATCGGGAAAGTATTAATGTTCGAACCGGAGAACGTGTATTAATTCCGGCTCACCGGAAGATTTCCTTTTCTGCTGCAACAGGCCTGAGTGAGGTTATAAATAAACCTTTTGCTCTTTTCGAACCCGCCGAGTTGGAAGAGGGAGATTCGGATTATGCCGAAGAACAAACGTTTGAAGAAGACAATGATGATTTTGTCATTGATGAAAAAGAAGAGATGCCTGAAGTGACTGTTCAATCGGAAAACAATTCCGAAGAAGAACGGGTTTCTGCAGAATTGCCGGTAGAAGTAGAACCGGAAGAAACTGTTGCTTCTCCGGAGGAAGAAAAAAATATTTCACCAATTGCACAGACCATAAATATAGAAAAGAAAGTGATTAAAAATAATCGTATTCCGGCAGAAGAATCCCGTCCGGAGAATGAACCGGTTCGGGAAAGAAGGGAAGAATCGGAAATTGCCGACTCGGCAGAGCCTAACGATCCCATTATCTTTGATTATGATGAACGTAATGAGTCTTCTTTTCCGTGGAAAACTCTTTCTTTTGTATTCTTATTTTTATTGCTGGTTTCTATCGGGTTTAATGTTTATTTATGGAATATTACTCCGGATAATTATGCTTTATCCCTGCCGGCAAATGATCCTGTTCCGGTATATATTCCGCAGGAACCGGAGCCCGAAATTCCGATTATAAATGATGTGACAGATTCTGTTCCGGAAGCCGGGGGTGAAGTTGAACCGGTATCTTCTGTTCCGGAACCTGTCAAGCTCGATCAACAAGAGAAGATATATACGGTTCGTTCGGGAGAAAGGTTGACCATAATTGCAGAAAGAGAATATGGGAACAAGTTCTTCTGGGTTTATATTTATGAGGAAAATAAGGATGTTATAAAGAACCCGAATGTTCTTTCTCCCGGTATTAAACTTAAGATCCCTGCTCCTTCTAAGTATAATATCGATAAAGATAATCCGGAATCGGTTCGGAAAGCAAAGAATCTGACAGGGAAATATGAATGAGTTTTATTTTTTATAAAAAGGATTAATCATTTTTAACTTGCTATGTCTTTCAATAGCAATTTAACATTTCTACTTTTGCACAGTTCTTGGCAGTTAATTATTATTGCATTAAAATAACAATATAATCTTATAGGTATGAACCAAATTGATATTCGAGAATTAAATGAAAAGATTGAGAGCAAGAGTGCTTTTGTAAACATGATCACAATGGGGATGGATCAGGTGATTGTCGGACAAAAACATTTGGTTGAATCTTTATTGATAGGATTACTTTCTGACGGGCATATTTTGTTGGAAGGGGTTCCCGGACTTGCCAAAACGTTAGCAATTAAAACATTGGGGGCTTTGATTGACGCCAAATACAGTCGTATTCAGTTTACTCCCGACTTGTTGCCTGCGGATGTGACCGGTACCATGATATATAGTCAGAAAACAGAAGAGTTTTTGGTAAAGCAAGGACCTATATTTGCTAATTTCGTACTTGCCGATGAAATTAACCGGGCGCCCGCGAAGGTACAAAGTGCTTTGCTGGAAGGAATGCAGGAGCGTCAGGTTACTATCGGGGAAAAGACATATAAATTGCCGGAGCCTTTTCTCGTAATGGCTACTCAAAATCCGATAGAGCAAGAAGGAACCTATCCGTTGCCGGAAGCGCAAGTGGATCGTTTTATGCTTAAGGTAATTATAAATTACCCCAAGAAAGAAGAAGAAAAGCTGATTATTCGTCAAAATATAGGAAATGAGCGGCCGGAGATTAAACCCATATTGAAGAAAGAAGAGATATTGGAATCTCGTAAGATTGTCCGGGAAGTATATTTGGATGAAAAGATTGAAAAATATATCGTAGATATTGTTTTTGCAACACGTTTTCCCGAAGAACACGGATTAGCCAATCTGAAAGATATGATTTCTTTTGGTGCATCTCCCCGGGCTTCCATAAATTTGGCTTTAGCTGCACGGGCTTACGCTTTTATCAAAAGGAGAGGATATGTTATTCCGGAAGATATTCGTGCTGTTTGTCATGATGTAATGCGTCATCGTATCGGATTGAGTTATGAAGCGGAAGCTAATAATTTGACATCGGAAGAAATTATCAGCGAAATATTGAACAAAGTAGAAGTACCTTGATATTGGGTTGCTTTGAGAGCAATAGCAATGAGAGCCGGTAACTGTTTAGATGATTTTTGCCGGAAAATAATTTAATGGTTAAAAGATATGGAAACAAACGAACTGTTAAAAAGGGTACGTCATATTGAAATCAAAACCAGGGGTTTGTCCCGGAATATTTTTGCGGGACAATATCATTCGGCTTTTAAGGGGAGAGGAATGGCATTCTCCGAAGTGAGGGAGTATGAATTTGGGGATGATATCCGGGATATTGATTGGAATGTAACAGCTCGTTATTCTAAACCTTATATTAAGGTATTTGAAGAAGAGCGTGAATTGACGGTTATGTTGTTGATTGATGTCTCCGGAAGTAGGGATTTTGGTACAGTGAATGTTATGAAGAAAGAAATGATTACCGAAATCGCTGCGATTTTAGCTTTTTCTGCCATTCAAAATAACGATAAGATCGGAGTTATCTTCTTTTCGGACAAAATAGAAAAGTTTATTCCTCCCAAAAAGGGGAAAAAACATATTTTGTATATTATTCGTGAATTGGTCGGTTTTGAGCCGCAAGATACAAAAACCGATATAGCTCAAGTATTAAAGTACCTTACAAACGCCATAAAAAAGAGATGTACCGCTTTCGTTATTTCCGATTATATCGATCGGAGTAATTACAAGGATGCACTTACCATTGCGAATAAGAAGCATGATATGGTAGCCATTCAGGTATATGATAAGAGAGAGGAAGAAATTCCTTCTGTCGGATTGATGAAAATAAAAGATGCCGAAACCGGTATTGAAAAATGGATAGACACTTCATCGAAAAAGGTAAGGGAAGCTTATAAAACATGGTGGGAGCAAAGACAATCGGAAATGGATTCTTCTTTTAAAAAGAGTAAGGTAGATTCTGTTTCGATTCGAACGGATGAAGATCATATAAAAGCATTGATAGCTTTGTTTAATAAACGAGGGAAATAATTGATGCATTAACAACTAAGATGACAGATCATGATGCTAATAAATCATACTTGTTTTAGAATATTCTTCGGGGTTGTGTTATTAAGTATGTTGCCTCTACTGGGGGTAGCACAGCGTGTAGTTGTCAATGCTTCCATTGATTCCACGGCTATATTAATAGGAGAACAAACCGTAATTCATTTGGATGTTACCACAAATAAAGGACAAGCGGTTTTATTGCCTGTATTTCCGGATACTATTATGCGAGGAATAGAAGTAATTGAAATGCTTAAGCCGGATACGTCCGATTTAGGGAACGATCGGTTGCAGATAAGACAGGATTATTTGATCACTTCCTTTGATTCTTCTCTTTATCGGTTGCCGCCTTTTCTTGTGGTTGCCGGTGAAGATTCCGCTTATTCTAATTCATTGGGTTTGAAAGTATCTACCTTACCGGTAGATGTGGAGACAAAGGAGATTTATGATATAAAGGATGTTATGAAACCTCCTTTTGTTTTTTCCGATTACCTTTGGATTTTATGGATTATTCTGGGGATTATTATCGTGACTTTGATTATCGTATTTATTGTTTTGAAAATGAAAGGGCGTGCTCATGTGATTCCCGGAATAAAGAAAGAGCCTGATTTGCCTCCTCATGTCAGGGCTTTGATGGAGTTAGATGAACTAAAGGCCCGGAAGTTGTGGCAACAGGGTAAGGTAAAAGATTATCATTCAAAGTTAACGGATGCATTGAGAAGATACATTGAGGAACGATTCAATACGCCTGCACCGGAAATGACTTCCGGAGAGATCTTGAATAAGGTGCGAAACTTAAGCGATGCTGATTCTGTATATGACAATCTGAAACAAATCCTTCAGTTGGCTGATTTTGTAAAGTTTGCAAAATATAATCCTCTTCCGGATGAAAATCAATTAAGTATGGTAAACGCTTATTTGTTTATTAATCAGACAAAGAAAGAAGAAGTAACAGAGAACCCGGTTCCGGAAGGTGAAGAAACAAATGCGGTTATAAATGAACAAAAGCAGAAAGATTGAGAGACAAAAAGATTCCGCATTCAATTTCAATAAATAAAATGTTGTATTATGACTTTTGCTAATCCAACCTATTTTTGGTTATTGTTGTTGTTGATTCCGATGATCGGATGGTATATTTGGAAATTGCGGAAGAAATCTGCGAGTTTTCAATTATCTTCCGGGCAAGGATTTGATAAGGCACCTGTGAGTTATAAGGTATATTTAAGGCATCTTCCTTTTCTGTTAAGGATGACGGCTCTTGTTTTTCTGATTATTGCTTTGGCAAGACCTCAATCTACTAACAGTTGGCAAAATACAACTACGGAAGGAATTGATATTGCATTGACTATTGATATTTCCACTTCCATGTTGGCAGAGGATTTAAGACCCAATCGATTGGAAGCGGCAAAGGATGTAGCTGCCTCTTTTATCAGCGGACGGCGCAATGATAATATAGGATTGGTGGTTTTTGCTGCGGAAAGTTTTACTCAGTGTCCTCTTACTACCGACCATGCCGTGTTGTTGAATTTGTTGAAAGATGTCCAATGTTTGATGGTACGGGACGGAACGGCCATCGGAAACGGACTGGCAACCGCTGTAAGCCGCCTGAAAGACAGCCAGGCTAAATCGAAAGTTGTTATATTGTTAACGGACGGAACCAATAATTCAGGGGATATAGCACCTACTACTGCTGCCGAGATTGCGCGTACCTTCGGAATTCGTGTATATACCATTGGGGTAGGAACAAAAGGAACAGCTCCTTATCCTATTCAAACTGCTATCGGGGTCCGTTATCAACAAGTTCCGGTGGATATTGACGAAAAGTCATTGACTCAAATTGCGCAAGTAACGGGCGGACAATATTTCAGAGCAACGAATAATAAGACGTTAAAGGCTATCTATGAAGAGATCGATGAAATGGAAAAAACAAAGATCAATGTTCAGGAATACAGTAAGAAACAGGAAGAATATATGAAATATGCTTTTATAGGACTTCTGTTCTTGCTTTTGGAGATTTTATTAAGATATACTATATTAAGAAATATCCCTTAATTTACAGATTATGTTTAGGTTTGAACATTCGGATTATTTATATTTTTTATTCATATTGCCTGTCCTTCTCTTATTGTATATTTATGCGATACAACGGAAGAAGGGAGCATTGAAAAAGATGGGAGATATGAGGATCATTCGTGCTTTGATTCCGGATGTATCTTTAAAACGTCAACATCTTAAATTTTGGTTGCTTTTTATTTGTACCGCGTTATTTATTTTTATTGTGTCCGGTCCTCAGTTCGGATCCAAATTGGAAACCGTGAAAAGACAAGGGATTGAAGTGATGATATGCTTGGATGTTTCCAATTCGATGCTATGTCAGGATGTTTCTCCCAGTCGGTTGGACAAGTCTAAACAAATTTTGTCTAAATTGGTTGATAACCTGCATAACGACAAGATAGGGCTGATTGTTTTTGCCGGTGATGCTTATGTTCAGTTGCCCATTACATCCGATTATGTTTCTGCCAAGATGTTTTTATCCTCTATAGATCCCTCCATGGTTTCTACCCAAGGAACTTCTATCGGGGCTGCCATTAATTTAGCTGTTCGTTCTTTTACTCCCAATGAAACAAGCGATAAAGCAATTGTACTTATCACAGATGGCGAAAATCATGAAGAAGGTACGATGGCTGCGGTAGAAAATGCAAAAGATAAAAATATTAAGTTGAATGTGCTGGGTGTAGGGCTTCC
This sequence comes from Bacteroidales bacterium, assembly GCA_036787725.1. GTDB lineage: Bacteria > Bacteroidota > Bacteroidia > Bacteroidales > Azobacteroidaceae > DAIQOU01. Next base: position 348 of record DAIQOU010000169.1, on the reverse strand, counting down.
TCAAGGAGCACCTATTCCGATTCCCGGTACCAATACTTACCAAAAAGACAAAGAAGGGAATGTGGTTATTACTAAACTGAATGAACAGATGTGTCAGGAAATTGCAGTAGCCGGCGGCGGAATGTATGCGCGTGCCGATAATACCAATTCAGCTCTTAAGGCATTACAAGGTGAAATCGAAAAGATGAATAAATCCGAGATAGAGAGTAAAGTATATTCTTCTTATGATGAGAAATATCAAATTCTTGCTTGGATCTTGTTGTTTGTGTTGATACTTGAGTTTTTTATTTTGGAAAGAAAAAACAAGCTGTTCAGAAAAGTAAAATTGTTTTCCTGATTTTAGGAGGT
>DAIQOU010000686.1:0-2522 GCA_036787725.1 Bacteroidales bacterium | reverse complement strand
GTAGCTTACTTTATTTTTTGTTTCTTGATCGGATACTTGGCGAATTTCGTCCGAAACCTTGTATTTAACGGGAGTGAGCGCATTGAATCCGGCTTTTATACCCCAGTTGAATGTTTTATCGATCAGTTTTTCCCTTGGTTCCGATTGAGAGAAACAAGAAAAACCATATCCCCAAATAATCGATACAAGAAGAAATTGGCGAATCATCCGGTTTGATTACTTCTTTTTTACACTCCATCCGAATTTCCCGATGATCTCTCCCAATGGTTGATATTTACCGTGGGAATAAGCCAACAGATCGGCTTTTTCCAACCGGAAAGCACCGGTTTCGGGGTCCAGGTATTGTTTATCGGCCCGCACATTGACCACTTCCGAAAGAAACATATCGTGCGATCCCAACGGAATGATGCTTTTTATTTTACATTCGATGTTTAAGGGAGATTCTTCTATGATCGGAGCTGCGACAAACCGGGCTTTTCCCGGGGTCAGCTTCATTTCTTTGAATTTATTATACTCTTTTCCCGATCTTACTCCGCACCAATCGGTTGCATAAGCCAATTTACGGGTTGTCAGATTGATTACGAATTCCATGTTTTTTTTCAGGATCGGGTAGGAGTGACGCTCGGGACGCACCGAAATATAACACATCGGCGGATTGGTGCACACCGTACCCACCCAACTCACCGTCAGAATGTTGTATTCGCTTTCGTCGCTTCCGCAACTGACCATGACAGCCGGAAGCGGATAGATCATGGTGCCCGGTTTCCAATCTTCTTTCATACCTTATTTTAATACGATATCTTCTTTTTTGATTTTTGTTTCACAATAATGACATTGAAGCGTGACGCTTTCTTTGTCGGATACCCGGAATCGGGAAATCATCGGTTCGTTGTTGGTAATGCATTTGGGATTGTTGCACTTGACCAGTCCGATCAGCTCATCCGGAAGATTCACTTTTTTCTTTTCCACCACTTCATAATCCCGGATAATATTGAGATTGACATTGGGAGCAATCAAAGAGATACGGTTGATTTCGTCTTCTTCAAAGAATTTGTCTGAAATCTTAATGATTCCTTTCTTCCCCATTTTCTTGCTGTCCAGGTTATATCCGATAGTTACTCGCGTAGACAGATATTCGATTCCCAATAAACTGACCACTTTAAACAATTGATCCGAAGGAATATGGTCGATGGCGGTTCCGTTTTCCAGCGCGGCTACTTGTAATTCTTTATTCTTTGACATAGTATTATTAAAAAATCCGTTATCGAAGCATACAGTTACCTCTGTTATTTCTCATATCTCTCAGGCGCGTGTAGTAGTTTTCCTCCAATTTCAGTACATCGGAAATAATCGCTTGCCGGACAAATACGCCGTTTCGGGCTTGCTCGAAATAATACGCTTTCGGGTTATCGTCCACATCGTAAGCAATTTCGTTTACCCGGGGAAGAGGATGCAGGATGCGCAGGTTGGGTTTGCTGCGGTCGAGCATGCTGTTGCGAAGAATATAAATGTTTTTGACTTTTTCGTATTCCATCAGATCCGAAAACCGTTCGCGCTGCACCCGGGTCATATAAATAATGTCGGAAGAATTGATTACATCTTCCGAAAACTCGGTATGCTCGTAGTAGCGAATGCCTTGTTTTTCACAGAAATTCTTATATGTTTCGGGCAACCGAAGTTCTTCGGGCGCTACGAAATGGAAGATCGGATTGAAGTGCGACATACCCGCCAACAGCGAATGCACCGTCCGTCCGTATTTCAGGTCGCCGACCATGGTAATGACCAAATTGTCAAGTGTGTTTTGCGTTTTATGGATGGAGTAAATGTCCAGCATGGTTTGGGAAGGATGCTGATTGGCGCCGTCGCCGGCATTGATGACCGGTACATCGGTTATTTCCGAGGCATAGCGGGCGGCTCCTTCCAAATGGTGACGCATAATGATCAGATCGGCATAATTGCTCACCATCAGGATGGTGTCTTTGAGGGTTTCTCCTTTCGAGGAGCTGGTGGTGGCTGCATCCGAAAAACCGATGATACGCCCGCCCATCCGGTTGACCGCCGTCTCGAAACTTAAACGGGTACGGGTGGACGGTTCAAAAAACAGTGTGGCGCACACCTTGTTGTTTAATAAATTTCGATTCGGATCCTGTTCAAAACGGGCGGCTTTGTCGATAATTCGGAGAATATCTTTTTTGGTATAATCTGCAATGGATACTAAACTCTTTTTATTCATACAGTTAATTTTAAGGAAAAGATTTGTTTGCGGGTGTAGTCATCCTTGAGTGACAAAGGTAAATACTTTTTTCCACAATCGAATAAACCGTGCTTATTCTTTTTTTAATGATAAGATACGGTTTTTTCTTTCGCTTTTCTGCCGGCGAAGCGCAGCGCGACCGGCAGAAAAGCAGGTGCTGTTTTTAGGGCTTGGCGCGTACGTCTGTTACTTTCTTTGCACCTTCTCCCTTTCGCGCTTTTTACCTTTCGTGCCACTTCAGCACGGCTTCGACTTCTTCGACCGTAAT
>DAIQOU010000685.1:0-2527 GCA_036787725.1 Bacteroidales bacterium | reverse complement strand
TGTCCGAACCGAACAGGAATACCGTATGTTCGTCTACCGGAAAAATCATTGTCACTGACCGGTCGATGACCGAACTGTTATATCGAAACAGCTCCGTTGCAAACCAACGGTCGGAATCTTCCACCCGTTCCGAATTACAGGAAAAGAAACAAATAACAATCAGGGATAAAATTAAAGAATCAAATCTCATCTTTCAACGATACGAGATTTATTATTTCCAATTGTCAATTCCAATGCTTCGGCCATTTAGACAGAATAATAAGGTTCCCGTAATAAGGCTCGATGCTTTCGTATTCGAAAGGAATTACAACTTCGCCTTTCCGGTTCAAAACTCCCCAAAGACTTACCGTCCGAGCAATAAGCGCTCCGTTTTCCAACATGTCGATATCGCGGTAAATGCAGGGAGCGACTTCGTTGCCCCGGCGATCAACCAGGCCCTGTTTTCCGTCCTGAACAGTTAAAAACAACTCCCCGTCTATGTATTTCAGTTCGTCGTAAATGCAGGGAACGACAATCTTTCCTTCCGAAATGTCCCACAACCCCGATTTACCTTTTCGTATCAAATGACGAAGTTTCAACTTTTCCAAATCACCTTTTATTTTATTGTTAATCGGATAAAGACCGGTTTGGATATCATCGTATTTGCAGGGAAGCAGTTCTTTTCCTTCCGAAGAAAGAATTCCGTAATGTTTTCCTTTCCCAATTTTGTATAAACCCTCGTAAAAACTTATTTTGTCATACGAAAAGCCCGTAAAACGATTTCCCCGCATGTCCGACAAAGCCTTTTTATTCCTCTTTCCCAACACGCAACGCGTTTCGTTAAGAACTTCCGTAAAATCATAGCGAAAAGGAACCATTATATTATTGTGAATGTCTATAATACCGTAATTCCCGTTTTTCTTTACATGCGAACAATAATTATATTCCCGATAAAAAGGAAAAACATTTTCGTATTCGCAAGCAATTACCAACCTTTCATTGCAATCGACATATCCATACAGATATGTTTTTGAATCTTTTCTTATACTACGGTAAGTGGAATCAACACATGGCGGCTTTAATTTCAAATTCCCTTCGTAATCATAATATTCGTAGCGAGGACCATCCAACATCAGACTTCCTTCGATTACAATTCCTTCCTTCCCCTCTTCATAAATTTCCCGATCGGAAATCAATTTTATCCCTCCCGTACCGTCCCGATAATGATACGTATCGCCGATTTGACCGATCCCTCCACCTCCGTAACGACACAAAACAATACTGCGGTAAACAAAATCGGATATAATTTTCCCCTTACAATCGAGAAAAGCATATTTCCTGTTTTTCATCACGCAACCCAACCTTCTTTGTTCCGTACAGCCTTCCATGTAGTGAAAAGTATCGGGCAAAACTTGATTGCCGGCACTGTCAAGCAACAGGTAAGTGAAGTGAGGATCGTTCCCTTTTTTCAATATAAGGAAACTGTTATCAAAATTGTCAGCACGGATATACAACTTTTCATAACCCAAAGGGACAATTTCTTTTCCATCACGGTTGATAACCCCATGCCGCCGGCCCTTTTCCACTTCCGTATATCCGTTCCGGAAAACGGAAATCTCATCGTAAGCGGGAGGGACAATCACTCGATTGAATGTATCGACCACCCCCTTCAGCATTCCGTTATTAATGCTGTAAAAACCTTCTCCGCGAGACCAAATTTCGACATAACGAAAAGGAACGACTTCTCGAAGCGTTTCTCTGTCGATGATGCCCCATTTACCGCCTTTCTTCGCAATCAGTTTACCGCTCCCGCCTCCCAGAAGATTATCGTAACAAGGCGGAAATACCCATTGACCCAAAGAATCCGTCAAGGCAAATTTTCCGTTTATACTCGCAATACCCTGCCCGTAATTATATTCCCGAATCGATCCGTAATATTGAGGCAAGAACTCGCCTTCCGTCGTCGCTAACCGGCAAAGACATTTTTCAGAATTGTCGCATTCGATCACTTGTGCAGACAAAGAAGCAACAACCGACAACAAAATAAAAATACAGAACGTCTTTGGCATTCCTTTATTTCTTTTTTTCTTCATTCTCTTTTTCGGTAAACGAATTAAAACAAATACGGGGATTCCGGGAAATCCACAAATCCGAACGCAATCCGATAAACTCCTCATAACTCAATTTACGATCACCGATTGCTTCGAAAGTAAACCAGCCTTCCTCAGGAAAAACACTGCCAGAAAGGCTTCTTTCTATCTCTTTTCGCTTCTGTTCAGCCTCGTATTCCCATTCGTATACATCATAGGCTCTGCGAGCCTTTTCGCCGTCCAAATGATAATCGCACAAAATCGATTCGTTGACTGTCAACAAACTCAGTTTGTTCCGGTAACCCGCATCCGTATCCGGTTTGGAAATTATTTCCCGGGCACATACACAGGAAGCCCAATGAAAAGAAGGAGATCTTTTCGGGAGAGATCCCTTCAGCCGGCCCGTTTCGTAATAAAAATCCGTTTTGCGTTCATCGTTTACACATTGAAAAGTTACC